>JBAUTP010000103.1:0-17032 GCA_049582265.1 Thermoplasmata archaeon | reverse complement strand
GTACCCGGCGCTCCCGAGTTGGCCCGCCCCACGACATTTTTCGCTCAGAACCTCTTACGAGGTCCGTAGCTTGGAAGGACTCCCGGTAATTAGCTCTTACGCAAAACGTAGGTTCGGTACGAACTCGAACTAACGCTTGGCACCGGGCTCAGCCGCCGGCGGGGTCATGGTCTCCTCATGCGAGGTCAGGGGTGCTTCCGGCTCCGGATATCCCAGTCGTTCGGGAGGCATCTCTTCCTCGGAACCTCGCCGGCGGCCAACGACGAACCCCAGGACGATCGCGATCACGACGAGCCCGGCGATCGTACCTGCGATAATGAACACGGCCGCCCCGGGCGCCGTCGGACCGCCACCTCCCCCCGGAGGGGTCATGTTGATTCCGATGAAGCCGTACATTCCTTCCTGGAAGTGTCCCTGTTCCATGCAGACGAACTCGAACACACCAATGGTTCCCGGCATGGTGAAGTTGGTGAAGTTGGCCGCGCCGGGAGTTGGTGCCGGGACGATGTTCACTACGGGTGGGTGGGCCGAGAAGAACGATTGAAGGTCGGACGTCATATTGTTCGAATTGAAGCTGTAGTTTGCAGCGGGGGAAAGCGTGAAGGTGTGTGGCGAGGCTGAAGTCTCCAGCATTTCGAGGGCGATGTGGGAAGTCGTACAGTAGTCGTTGCTAACGGCAAACGCGATAGCTGCGCTCACCGTCACGGTGACAGAGCATGCCCCCTGCGCGGTGCGGACTTGAGACCCTTCATGTAAGTAGGTACCGGGCCACGCCGAGCTGAGGGCGGGGAGCAGGAGAACGACCCCGATGAGCGCCGCGGCACTCAGCCATTTGGATCTTCGACGGGCAATGGACCTCATCTGGCTCCGGTCGAGACTTCAGGGTCCGTTCAAAGGGCTTCCGTAAGTATTCCTCGTTCCGGGAATCGCGACGACGGTTCGTACGCGGGGAATATGTACGACAACGGGTCGTTCCTCTGCGTGGGACGCCTGGCGGTCGCCCGAGCGCTCGTTGGCTCTGGTCTCAGCCTCGCCTTACTGACGGCATTAGGCACCGCCGCGGCGAGCCAAACCCCCCTTCAGAAGACCGAGGCGCTCATCTGGGTAATCACCGCGATCTCGGTGGCAGGAGCACTCATCACGTTCGGATTCATGGTCTATGCACTGTGGCGTTTCCGCGACCCACGGACGCGCGGGCGACGGTATGGTTGAGAAGATCGAGATCGCATGGACATTGATCGTTGTCGCGCTTCTCGCGGGCGTGGCGGCCTACTCGACGGTTCTGTTGTACAACGTCGATTCCCTTCCCTCCGACCCCACCGAGTACGTGAACGTCATCGGCCACCAGTGGTACTGGGAATTCTGCTACACGGCAAACAACACCTGTTTCAATTCGACGTACGACCTCACGACCAACACCGTTTCGGGCGGGGCCCTATGGGCGGCTCCGGGCGCGGTGGTGCAAGTCAATACCACGGGCGCCGACGTCATTCACTCGTTCAACATTCCGGCCCTGGGAGTTCGCATCGATGCGATTCCGGGTCGGACCAATCACTTCGCGTTCTCGGTCCCGAATGCGGCCCCCGGGACCCAGTACCTCATTCAATGTACTGAGTTCTGCGGCACGTTCCACGGCTCCATGCGATCGTTCTTGGTCGTTACCTGAGTTTTCGTTCAGAGTCCCCGGATCCGGTCAGGGCCGGCGCTTGACTATCGGGGGCATCGTCCGTAGATAACCCCGGGCCGACGAGGCAGGAGCCTACGCGGGGTCGTTCGCTACCGGAATCGGCCTTGGTAGTACGCGACGGCGACAAGGATGCTTCCGACCGCCACGAGTCCGCCCGCGATACCGAGGAGGATGGGCTCCACTAACGCCGTTGAGGGAGCAACGGCAGGGGGCGGCAATGCGATCCCGACATAAAGCGATCCGTTCATCCCCGCCGCGTAGTGGCCCTGGACCTCGCACAGAAACGTGTAGATCCCGGCTTTACTGAGGGTAAAGTTGGCCCAGGTGAAACCGTTCCCGGGGTTCAGGTTCACGTTTCCGCCGGGCGGGGGCGGGTGCGCCTGGAGGTACGCCGCAAAATTCGACGGGTTGATCGCGGTGTCGTTGGGTACGGGGTCGACCGTAAAGGTGTGGGCGAGCGCCCCAATGACCCCCACTCCGACATGGACCTCCACGGGGAACGCGCTCGGTAAGACACCGAGCTGCGCGGGAATGAACTGAAGGGCGCTGCTCGCGTTGAGGAAAACCACCTGAGCCGGGCCTACCGGCGTGGACGCCGTCACGTTCAAGAAGCCGTACATCCCCGCCTGGAACTGATAGGGAACGATGGAAAGGAATTCGTAGCTCAGTTCGGTCGTGCCGTTCGGGAACGTGGGCGTCAGCGTGAGGTTGACCGAGGTCGACCTTCCCGGAAGCAACGAGTCGTTCGCCAGGGTACCGTTCGCGTTGACCGCTTGATCCACTTGCGTCGGCGTCAGGTTCGTTGCCAGGATGACGCCGGGGGTTTTGAGAAGGGTGAAACTGTGATTGAACGCTCCCACGTTGTGGACGTTCACCGTGAACGTCGTGTTATCCGCGACCACTATAGAATTGGGTGAGTAGGACGGTCGGTCCGTTGCGTTGACGGTGAAGACTTTTGCGGCGGCCCCGGCGGCCGACGACGACGGCTCGAGGTCGGGACGGCCGAGCTGACCCGGCAAGAGGTGCGGCGTGTGGAGCGGCGTCCATGTAGCTCCCACGGCCAGCGTCAGCACGGCCACGACGAGGCACCACACTCCGAGACGGCGGGTCCGGCGGACCGCGAAGGAGCCGACCGACGCCGCTTCCATCGTATGACGGTCGTTGACCTGGGCCCGCTTGATATCCCTGATGTACGAATCCCTACGGCGAGATGGCCCGAGCGGGCTCACGCCGAGGTAACGTCAGGAGCCTCTCCACCTTCAAACCGGCGAAGGAGCTGCGTCGTCACGGCCAAGAGAGGATGTTGTGCGGACGCGTCGACCTTGATGTCGTCAAGCCCCTTCAGATTGTGGGCTTGCGCGACCCGCTCCAGCCCCGTCTCCACGTTCGCGAACTCGAGCGGGTTGTCACAGGTGAGGATATAGGCCTGGAGCTGCGCCAAGCCCATCTCACGCGCGGCGAGAGCGCGATGGTGGCCGTCCACCAAGATCCACTGGTCGCCCTTTTGCACGACCAGCACGGGTTCGGCGAACCCTCGTTCGAGCTCGTAACGCCTCCCCTCCAGCTCATCCTCGAACACCTTCCACTGGGTGGGCCTCAGCTTGGTGATCGGAACGAGTCCGCGTCGATAGGAGAACGGCAGCTGATAGCGCTCCGAGAGCAGTTGCTTTAGCGTGTCGGCCTTGGCGGGGGACGCCCGCTCGAAGTGAGAGCGCACGATATCGAGATTCGACACCATGCCGCAGAGCTTCCCTTGCTCGTCCGTGATAGGAAGGTCGCGGAGGCCGAACCGGAACATGATCCGAGCCACGTCATCGAGCGCCATGTTGGGGGTCGCGGTGTAGGTCCCCGGTCGAATGATCTCGCCCAAGGTCCGACCCTGGTGCTCCGCATTGCGGAGCAACTCCTTGGCGCTCACGAAGCCGAGGAGCTTCCCCGTGCGATTGGTCACTGGCAGTCCGTGGTGGCGGCTATGCATCAGGCGAGCGATCGCTTCGCCGACCGTCGTGCTCACGTCGAGGTGCTCGACCTCGAGGATCATGTAGTCGCGGACTTGAACGATCATGCGGTCATCGGTGGACGGTCAGGATCCGCGACCCCTCGCTCACGATCTCCACCGGAAACCGGCGCATCGGGGCGAGCGCCGACGTGATGTCGGCGACCCGATCCGGCGGATGGACGATGAGCAGAAAGCCGCCTCCACCCGCGCCCGCCACCTTTCCCCCATACGCCCCGGCCGCTCGAGCGCGCGCATAGGTTTCGTCGATCGCGGAGGTGGTAATGCCGTCGGCGAGCGTGCGTTTGAGCTGCCAACCTTCGTCCATGAGCCGACCGACACCCTGCCAGTCGTGCGCCATGATGGTGTCCCGGACCTGGAGCGCGAGACCGCGCATGGCAAGCAGCGCGTTCTTGTTCTGCTCGTTCCGCTGGTTCTGGACCTTCAGGATGCCCTGCGCCTTGCGCGTGATACCCGTGTAGTAGAGCGAGAGATGCTGGGAAAACTCGTGGCGCCCCGCGCTGCTGAGTGGCAGAGGCGTCGCGTGGACGGCATCGTCGGGTCGGAACTCGATGTACTGAACCCCTCCCAAGGCGGACGCGTACTGGTCCTGCTTTCCCAGTGCACCGTGCAGGATCTCGATCTCGAGGCGAGCCGCTTCCTCGGCTAACTGCGACGGGTCCCGGAGGCGCCCTTGGTGGGCGTGCAAGGCGTTGAGGAGGCCGACCGTGAAGGCCGAGGAGGATCCAAGCCCCGTTCCCTCGCCGGGAATGTCAGCGATCGAATGAATCTCGATGGCCTCGTGCACGCCGGTGAGCTTGAGCGCCTCCCGGAAGATTTCGTGCTGGAGGTCGTCCGGGCGCTCCACGTTCTCCGTTTTCGAGTAGGAGACCCGGATCGAGCGGTCGAACTTTTCGTTCACGAGAACATGAATGAACTTGTCGATCGCGGCCGCACAAACCGCTCCCCCACCGTACTCCCGGTAAAAGGCGGGGAGGTCCGTGCCTCCGCCGGCGAAGCTGATGCGAAGCGGCGTTCGAGTGATGATCACGGCGTCTGGACCCGACGTGTATAGCTAGGCGCCCCGTTTTAGCCGTTCCGACTCGGTGCCGGCCGTTCCTTTCGCCGTCGGCAATGTCACGTAGTAGAACTTCGCACGGCCCCCAAAGAAACGCGCTGCGACGTCGGGAAGATAGTCGAGGTTCTCCACTCCCTCGAGCAGTCGGTCGAATTCCATGCCCCTAGGATCCATGATCACGAGGAGCCCTCGGTCGTGCTCGCTGCGAATGAGCCGCCCGATCGCCTGGGCGATCGCGCGCTCGGCAGGGACACGGAAGGCCCGGATCTCTCCCTCCCCCGGGGCCAGAGTGTCAAGAAACGCGGCGAGTGCTTCGCGCTTCGCCGACCGAGCGGGGAAGGGGATCCCGGCGAGCACCACCGCTTCGAGATTCTCCTCCGAATAATCGACCCCCTCCACGGCACGGCCGCCCGCGACGCCGAGGATGAGCCCGGCGCGCTCGTCCTTCTTTCGGATGCCTTCGACGGGTCTCCAGAGGTCGCCGAGCGCGAGACGGCGGCTCTCGATGATCGCGCCGGGGGGGAGTGCCGAGCTGAGCCCCGCGACCAACGCTCGCTCCATGAGCTCGAAGCTGGGGAAGATGACCAGCGTTTTCGAAGGCAAGTGCTGAAGGTGGTCGGCGAGCCGGTCGGTCCATCGGGCGAGCGCGGAGGCGTCCTGCAGCAAGTCCTCGGGTCGTAGCGGGAAGCTGGCATCGACGACATATCGGCGACGGTCGAAGGGAAAGTTGGACGGTATCTGGAGCAAGGCCGTGCTGGGGTCGAGCCCCATCGCATCCCGATACTCCTCAAGAGGCGCGAGCGACTGGGATAGATGGACCGAAAGATGGCAGTCCTTGACCGCGACGGCGGTGGGCCTAGCGTCGAGCGCATACCCTTCGAGAGCGCGGCGCGGCGCCCGCGTCACGACCTTCACGTACCCCGGGGCTTCCAACTTCGGCCACGAGAGAAGCGTCAGCGCCACGGAATGGACCCAGGAGCGAGGAAGGCGACGGTCCTGGCGGCGAAGGTCACGAAGGTTCTCTCCCCACTGAACGAGCGCACCCAGCCAAGCCTCGAGATGTTCCATGTCGGTCCCGGTGCGCTCGAGGAGGCGCTCCTCGAGCGTAGGCGGTGGAAGCGGGACATCTTCACCCGAGGGAAGGGCTCCCAAGATCTCATCGATCTCGGCCTGGAGGGCTTCGATGAAGTGGAGGGCACTGGGCCCATCCGGAAGCGGGAAGTCCCCTTGGTCCAGGATCTCGGCCCGCGCCCGGCGCACCGATTCCTGGGGCAGCGAGACCGAGGCGAGCTCCCTCAACTGGTCGGGAAGATTGTTCGCCTCATCGAGGACGATATCGACCTCCTCGGGAGCGACGCCCATCCACTCGAAAATGCGAAGCCGGACATGGGGGTGGAAGAAGAAGGAGTACGGGGCCACGAGGATGCGAGCGCGCGCCGCCAGGCGTTTCGCGAGCTCGTAGGAACAAATGTTCTGGCTGTGACAGGCCCCATCGAACTCCTGCGGCGAGGGAGGGTTGGCTGACCAGCGCTCGGTCATCTCGTCGAGGTCCGCCTGGAGGACCCGCGCGAAGAACGCGCACCCTTCAAAGTCCGTAAGATCGACGGCCGGTGATTCCGGTAGTTCCGGCGGGCGGTCAAAGGGGATCCCCTCCTCGAACAGACGTTGCGTCGCCCGCTTTCGGTCGGCGCACAGCTTCCCGTGCTCCTCCGCCGTCGCCCCCTTCATTTCGGCGACGTCCGCGAGCAAGAGGCACCGACTTTGTCGACCGTGAAGCGTCGTAGCTAGGATCGGTGACTCCAACCGATGGGAGATGGCTCTCACTTCGTGGAGGACCTGGAGCTCCTGGGCTCGGGTTCGGACCAGGTAGAGGATCTTGTGATTGGCCGCTTGGGCGTGCGCCAGCAAGGGAGCGAGGACGGCCACTGTCTTCCCGAACCCTGCGGGCGCATCGATGGCCAATGCCCCACCCGAACGAGTGAGAGCGGTTGTCGCGAGGACGATGCCCTCTTGCCCCTGCCGCAACCGGTAGGGAAAGAGCGGCGGGGCGAGAGATGCATCGGCCGACACTGACGTAGGCCCCTCCGGCGATAACCACCGGGTACGGGGCTTGAAGATGCGCCTTCACAGGAAGGCGACGCGGGTCGGCTAGCTCGGCAGGTGCTTCAGGAGGTCCAAGTCCTCACGTACCGCTTTCGCGCTCGCCTCGAAGGCGGACCGTTCGTTCTTGGCCAGCTTGATCTCAACGACCCTCTCGACCCCGGCCCTTCCCAATACGACCGGGACGCCGATACAGAGGTCCTTGAGACCATATTCGCCGTTGAGGTGGGCGGTCACGGGGAGCAGACGATGCTCATTATCGAGGACGGCACGGACGAGCTCCGCCTGCGAGGCGGAGGGGGCGTAGTACGCGCTCCCGGACTTGAGCAGGTTGACGATCTCCCCGCCGCCCTGCTTCGTCCGTTCGACGATGGCCGAGAGGCGGTCGGCGGGAAGGAGGTCCTTGAGCGGAACCCCTGCGACACTGGTCAGGGAAAGAATCGGTACCATGGTATCCCCGTGGGTCCCGAGGACGAACCCGGTGACGTCCGAGGGCGAGACCTTGAGTTCCTGGGCAACGAACGTACGGAATCGAGCCGTATCGAGGGTTCCCGACTCCCCGAAGACCACAGCGGAAGGAAGACCGCTCTCCTCCCGGAACCAGTAGGTCATGACGTCGACAGGGTTGGTCACAACGATCACGATCGCGTGAGGGGCATGGTTCTTCACCGCCTCGGCGTGGCCGCTCAGGATGGAGGCGTTTTTCGCCAGAAGGTCAGAACGGCTCATGCCCGGCTTTCGAGCCAAGCCGGCGGTCTCGACAACAATACTTGCGTCGGCGATCCCCTCGAGGGAGGTGGTACCCGTGACCTTCGTCGAGAACCCCAGAATCGGCGCGGACTGCTGAATGTCGAGCGCTTTTCCCTGCGGCAGGCCCTCGATAATGTCCACCAGGACCACTTCGTCGGCGCAATCCATCTCGGCCAGACGCTGGGCAAGGGTCCCGCCTACGTTTCCAGCCCCGAGTACCGCCACCTTCCCTGCCCGCATACTCTCCCTCGTGCCTGGCGTAGGAACGCTTGGCTCACTTAACGGTAAGCGGGCCCCGGAGGGGGGTTATATGCCAAGCGAAACCTTCAATGCCCGAAAGCTCCCTCCCCGGCCCGGCCCGTGGACCCCGAGGACGTGCTCCTGAACGTCGAGGAGCGAGACAAGTGGCGGCAGCGACTGGACCGCCTTATGGTAACGCTCGCCGAGACCCGCCGGCAGCGCGAACGGCTCATGAGCCGACTCCGCCGCATCAAGCAAGAGCTCGCCCGGTTGAGCGATTTCTCCGATGCGCACCTGCGGGACCTCCCCCGCGTTTCTTCCGTACTTCCACTCCATGCGACGCGCGACAACCGGCAATCTCCTCGATAGGCAACAGGCGCTCCTCGCTGCCCGCCAGCAGGCGGAAGCGGAGGTCGCCCGGCTGCACCGCGAGGAGGAATTCCTCGCTCGGCAGATCCGCGAGGCCAGTAGTCAGCTGCGGCATTACGAAGGCCTGCTCGCGCAGCTCCGTCGCGAGTGGGGCGGGACGCTGTCTCTCCGCAAGAGCTTCCGCCGGGTCGACTAACTGAGCCGAGGCGACTCGTGCACGTGCTCGTCGCGGGGGCCGGGGCCATCGGCGGCCTTCTGGGCGCTCGCCTCCAATCCGTGGACCACCGTGTGACCCTGTGGACCCGTGGAGAGCAAGCCGAGGCCATCCATCGTAACGGCCTCCGAATCGTCGGGAGCCTCGAACTGGTGAGCCACCCTGAGGTCGTGACCGAGATCCGCCGCGGTGCCTCCTACGACCTGATTCTCTTCACGGTGAAGGCGTATGACGTTCGCGAGGCTGGCGCGATCCTCGCGGAGCATCTGCCCCCTGCTCCGCTGCTGGCCTTGCAGAACGGCCTGGGCGTGGAAGACCAGCTACGCGATACGATGGGCCGAGGTGGGTGGGCCTCCGCCGCGGATTGGATCCTGCGGGGGATCAACACCCTACCCGCAATGCGGACGCAGCCTGGGGTCATCCGCCAAGCCGGGGAAGGGGAGATCATCCTCCGTGACCCATCCGAGAGAAGCCGTGCGGACTCAAGGACATTTGAGAAGCTCTTCCTCTCGGCGCACATCCCGGTTCGCTTCACCACGGACCTTACGCGTGAGATCTGGAGGAAGGCCCTCGTGAACGCCGCCATCAATCCCGTGACCGCGGACCACCGCTTGCCGAACGGAGCGCTTCTACGTGACCCGTGGAGGGGGCAAGCTCTCGCTCTTCTGAACGAAGCGCGGGCCGTGGCAGCACAGGAAGGCATGGCCTTCACGAGCGAAGAGGCCGAGGCGGACCTGTTCCGGGTCGTTCGAGCTACCGCAGAGAACCATTCCAGCATGCTCCAGGATGTAGAACGAGGTCGGCGCACGGAGATCGAAGCCATCTCTGGGGAGATCCTTCGTCGGGGGCGCCTTGCGGGCCTTTCGCTTCCGGCCACGGAGCGGATCGTCGGTCGATTTCGGCCTTCAAGCAAAACTTCTTAGGGGCCGGTCCGTGGGCCACGCACGGTCGCCCGAAAGCGTAGCGTGACCGATGCGCCGGTCCGAGGTCGTAGGGTCCTTGTTCGCGTCGACTACAACGTTCCCCTGCATCCCGATGGGACCGTGGCCGACGACCGTCGGATCGCGGAGACGCTTCCGACGCTCAAGTACCTCGAGAGCGCCGGGGCGCGTACGATTCTCATGTCCCACTTGGGCCGCCCGGAAGGGCGCCGGGATCCCCAGTTCTCCCTACGACCCGTGGCGCGTCGACTTTCATCGCTCCTCGGGCGACCCGTTGCGTTCGCCGATGACTGCGTCGGGATTCGACCTCTCGAAGCTTCTACGCGGCTCGGGAACGGGGATTTCCTCCTCCTCGAAAATCTTCGATTCCATGCAGGGGAGACCGCGAACGACCCGGCGTTTGCGGCCCAACTGGCCCAGCTAGGAGAGATCTTCGTCGAGGAGGCATTCGGGACCGTTCATCGTGCGCACGCTTCAACGGTCGGCCTTCCGAAACGACTCCCGTCGTTCGCCGGTCTTCTCGTCGCTCGAGAGATCGAGGAGCTCTCGCGTCTGGTCGACCGGGTGGCGCGTCCGTACGCCGTTCTCGTCGGTGGCGCGAAGGTGAGGGACAAGCTTCCCTTGCTCGCGAGCTTCCTGGGCCGCGCCGACCGTTTGATGATCGGTGGATCCCTCTCCTTTCCGTTCCTTCGAGCTCAGGGGTTCGACTTAGGGAGCGCTCCGGCCGAGCCCGGGCTCGAGGACGCCGTTCAGGAGTTTCTCGCTCGCGCGAAGGAGATGGCGACGACGGTCTACCTTCCCACGGACCTTGTGGCCGAAGTCCAGGGCAACGAACGTCCCGAGGTTGTGGCGGTGAACCAGGTACCCTCGGGAGGAAACCCTCAGGACATTGGCCCCGCGACGCGGGAGACGTTCGTGGCCGGCCTTCAGGGAACTCGCACGGTCTTCTGGAACGGCCCCCTTGGGCGGATCGAGGACCTCCGCTTCCTGAACGGCACGCGTGACGTGCTCACGGACCTTGCTCGGGTCCCCGGTTACCACGTGTGCGCCGGAGGAGACTCCGCCCGAACCGTCCGGGACCTGGGCGTCGAGTCGGCCTTTCAGTACATCTCTACGGGAGGCGGCGCGGCGCTCGAGTTCGTGCAGGGAGAGGAGCTGCCCGGTCTCACGGCCCTACCGAACGCCTAGGTCGTTGGGAGCTCTTCGGGGAGCGTGGACGCGAAAGGGGATGGCCGTCCGTTCCCAGCACGGACACGAGATAGGTGAGATAGGGCGGATGTACCCGCCCGACGTCGAGCTCGACGATCTCGGGCACATCGTAGGGATGCTCCTGTCCCAGGTACTCGACGAGCGCCCCCACCCGTTTGGGGGTTGTTTTGAAGAGCGCGATGACCTCGATCGCATCCTCGATCTGGCCCTTCCACCAGTAGGCCGAGGCGATCGGCCACCGGTTGACGCAGGCCGCGAGCCGGAGGTCGAGAGCTCCCCGGGATATCCGCCGCGCCGTAGGTTCGTCGGGCAAGGCGGTGAGAACGAGGCGCATAGGCCCGACGGCCTCGGTGGGGTCCATCGGGTACGGGCTCACGCTACCCCGTCTCCACCACCGGACGGTCTTGCGAGAAATCGAGGGTGGTGAGCGTCATGTCGGTGAGGCTGACGACGGCCGCTCGGGCCGGTACGGGGGAAATGTTCCGCATTCGCTGGTACTCGGTCTCCGCCTGCCAGGTGGAGGCATTGAGCAACAGAATGCCCCGGTACTGATCGACCCCATAGGTGTGGGCGTGCCCCGTGACGAGGATATCGGGCTGGGGGTCGATAACGAGACCGTCTCGATGAAGCGGGGCGAGAGGCGTTCGACCGCCATACATGGGGGCCAGATGGCGCATCGCGAGCATGCGCTTCATGATCTCGGTGGGCCGGGCGTAGCTGGCCCCGGGGATCGCCGGGATGAGGTCGTCGAAGCTGCGACCGTGGTACGCCTCCACGACGACGCCATCGAGAGCGACGGTCGACGGGTTTCCCAGCGCGTGGACATTGTTCGGAAGGTGTTGCCGGATCTCAGGAGGAAGCGCGGGTTGAGGTTCGGCAGGGCATACCGCATCGTGGTTCCCTGGCACGACGACCACGTTGAGGCGGGCGGGCAGCTCCGAGAGGCGTCGGCCGAGCTCGGCGTACTGCTCAAAGATGTCCCCGATCGCGAGGTCACGTTCTTGGTTGGGATAGATGCCGATCCCATCGACCAGGTCCCCCGCAATGACCACATGCCGTATCGATTCCGCGAGTTCCGGGCGAAGGGCTTCGCCCCGCAAGAATTCCACGAGGCCGCCCCACGCGTCGCCGAGAAAGGAGCGACTCCCGATGTGAAGGTCGGAGAGAAACAGGACATGGCTCGGAGTAGCGGCGCGTCGTGGAACGCGGGGAACGGTCACATCGGGTCGTTCCAGGACCGTTGCCCTCGGCAATCGGGAGTGGGCCCTACCCGAGCGGACCTGAACCCCTACCACCTCGTCGACCAGGATCGTGCTGCGCGCAGCCGGGAGCTCCTGGGGCAGGAGAATTTCCGTTCCCCCAGTTTCATCTTCGAGCAGCAGAATGAGGTGATGGCGCTCGCTCGTTCGGCGTACCTCGCGGACCATGCCAATGATCGAAGCGGATCCCTCGAAGCGCACCATCTCCCGGATCGGGCGCAGGTTCGGTAGCGTCGAACGACCGCGGAGGAGTCGTGCCAGGCTCTGGTACCGAGAGAGGAACAGGTTCCGATATCCCTCGAGCGGATGACCCCCGTCGCTACCACCACCGAAGCCTTGCCTCAGGACCTCGAACGTCGGCTTCGGTGCCGTTGGCGCGCGAGGCGAGGGGGTCGCGCGCGCTGAGGAGAGAGAAACGCGGGTCATCGCGAGCTCGACCATTTCCCGGGTGACGAGCGGCGTGTCGCTTCCGTCAATGAGCTCACGGGACAACAAGAGGGGCTGGGGGGACCGAAGGAGCAGCTCGAGAGCCGCCGACTCGAGAAGCCGGTGGTGACCCTCGAAGTAGTGGACAAGGTGGTCGTGCATTTTCCGAGACTCCGGGGGAGGACGGTGGTCGGGAGTCTCGGTTCCGGCGAACGTGTACTGCCTCACCGACGGCCTCACGGCGCGTCGGAACGGGCGGCAGGATGGAGGGCTTCCTACTTCAGGGCTTCGCGGGAAAAACGCAGGACGCTTCTAGGTACGGTACGATTCACGCGCATAACTGGCCCCCCGAGGATACTTTTCCTTGAGGTGCTCGATGAATTTTTCGGGCGTCTTTTCCAGGTGCGCGGAGTACCAGGCCACCACGATGTCCCGGAGCATTTGGTGAAGGTCCTTGAGGCTCACGGAGGGTTCGGCTGCGTCGTAGAGGACCGCTTGGCTGATCGTCCGCATCCATCCCGTGTACCGATGGTAGCTTTCGCCATCGCTCCACTCGAAGATGCCACGGAAGTGGGGCTTTCCTTCCGGGGTGTTGTAGTACCAGAAACGCAGGGTGAACCCGACCCAGCCTTGACTTCGGTCCTTGAGCTCGATCGTCTTGACCGCGCCAAAATCGAACGTGGGCTTGAACGTCCACTTCGTCGGATACTCGACGAACGTAGCGAACAGGGTCTGGGATGGCTCGACGGTAAGATGGACCGAGAGATCTTCGAACTGGTTATGGATCTCCCACAGGTCCTGGAGGATCCGTTGATTGAGCTCGGAGCGATGCGAGAGGTCCTCGGTCGGCTCGGTCTCGCGCCGTTGGGCACGGCTCAGGTCCGCCTTGAGGGATTGAACGAAGTCATCCTCGGGTAGCTCGGGCACCGGTTGCTCCTCAGGAACTGACGATGAAGGAATCGAGCGCGACGCGCGACGGGGCATGAACGAAGGGCCTCAGCGCGGCGTAGCGGAGGCCGCTATAAAGAGTTTCGTCGATGGACGCAATTTTTTCGGGGGAATCGGGCACGCTATACAACATCCGTCATCTCAAGCGATGCATTCTGTGCATTTGTCGACGAATTGCGTGAACCCGGCCCATGCACCCCTTTTAAATACCCTGCGCGACTAAACAATATTGGAACAACTCCCGATGACGGAAGGAGCGGACCTCCTCGCGTCGTCACGCAACCCGGACTCACGACTCATGATCATCCCAGGCGCCCGTCGTAGTATCCGCGACTCTGTGTGCGAACGCGAGCCCGTCGCGTAACTCCGTCCTCCGGCGAGTCTCACCGCTCCATGGGAGCGGTCGTTCCCAACCCAACGGAGGAAAGAACCACCATGAGCAACGACCCTAACGCCGCAAAGTACCAGATCCGCGCCCGAATCAGCGCCGACGGAGTCATCGACAAACCCGATGTCGTCGGCGCCGTTTTCGGCCAAACCGAGGGACTCCTCGGCGATGAGCTCGACCTTCGGGACCTTCAGAAGTCCGGTCGGATCGGGCGCATCGAAGTCGAGATCGATTCGAGGAAAGGAAAAAGCGAGGGAGAGATCATCATCCCTTCGTCGCTCGACCAGGTCGAGACCGCGCTGCTTGCGTCGGGTCTCGAGACGGTCGACCGTATCGGACCCTGCCGAGCGCGCATCGAGATCGTGTCCGTCGAGGACATTCGTGTGGCCAAACGGCAGAAGATCGTCGAGCGAGCCAAGGAGATTCTCCAGCGACTGCAGGATGAGTCGAAAGGAGTCGGTGTTGACCTCACCGAATCGGTCCGCAAAGCCGTACAGGTCGAAGAGATCACGACCTACGGCCCCGAGCATCTGCCCGCGGGTCCGAACATCGACCAGGCCGATGCCCTCATCGTCGTCGAGGGCCGGTCCGACGTACTCAACCTGCTACGCTGTGGGATCAAGAACGTCATCGCGGTCGAAGGGACCAGCGTTCCGCAGACCGTGAAGGACCTCTCGCGAGGGAAGACGGTGACGGTCTTTACGGACGGGGACCGCGCCGGGGAACTCATCCTACGCGAAATGCTGCAAACCATGGACATTGATTTCGTCGCGCGTGCCCCTCGGGGCTCGGAAGTCGAGGAACTTACGCAGAAGCAGCTGGTGAAATGTCTTCGGAACAAGATGCCGATCAACCAGTACCTCGAGATGACCGGCTACGAGCCCTCGGGAGCGACGCGTGGTCCGATGGACGAACGCGCCGAGGGTTCCGAGGGATCTTCTCCGCCACGTAGCGAGCACCGGGACGAGAGGTCGCCGCGCCGTGAAGGCGGCGAACGGGAGCGTGGTGGAGGCGGTCCCATGCCGGCACCCCGCCCGGTGGCGCCTTTGCCTCCCCCCCCACCCCCGCCTCCCCCGCCCTCCGCGGCTCCTCTCCCACCGGAGATCAAGCGCTACTTCGACCTGCTCGGCGGTATCGAGAACGAATCGCGCACGCTCATCCTCGCTCCGGACGATTCTGTGGTCCGCGAGACGCCCGTGAAGGAGATGATCGACACGATCCTCGCCTTGGAGATCCCAGCAAAGACCGTGATCTTCGATGGTATCGTGAGTCAGCGCCTCCTCGATGTGGTGCGCGAGAAGGGGATCGACACCGTGGTCGCGAACCGCGTGGGCGCCGTCGGCAAGGTTCCGGACGGCCTCCGCGTGCTCACCAAGGTCGACCTGCAGATGCCGACGGGCCGCTAGGCCACCGGCGAAACGGGCCCTTTAAAGGAGCCATTGCGGTAACGGAGCGGGAGGCGTCGCATGTCGACCGTCGAGGTGCCGGATTCTCCACGCCGATTGCCCTCGAGCCTCGACGAGGTCTCCTCGACGGTGGAGATCCCCATCCCGTCGGACCCGCTCGAGCGGGTGATCGGCCAGGAGAAAGCCGTCGAGATCGCGCGCATCGCCGCATACCAGCATCGCCACCTTCTGCTGGTCGGCCCCCCCGGTGTAGGGAAATCCATGACCGCTCAGGCCCTGGCTCTCCACTTGGAACGGCCACGCTCCGAGATACGGATAGTACACAACCCGGAGAATCCCGAGCGCCCTAGCGTGGAAGTGGTGGGACGGGCCGAAGTGCACAACGAGGCCGAAGCGCAGCGATCCACGGAGGGCGAACTCATACAACCGACGGAGGCGCCTGCCTCCGTCGCCGAGCGACTCGGATATCGATGTCCTCGGTGTAGCTTCTACTCCGCCGCGACGGACCGGTATTGCCCGAGCTGCGGGAATCTGAAGCCGCTCGTACCAGGGATGTCCGGAAGCGGAAATCCGTTCCGAGACCTCGTGGGCGGGATTTTGGAATTGACCGTCACACCCGGCGGAAACCCACAGGAGTCCGTTCGCACGACGCGTCTCAAGGATGGTGTCGAAGAGGTCGTCGCGTACGAGCGCGCCGGAGAAAAGATCAAAGTCCTCGACCAGCGAGCGCTCGAACGCCGGCGCACCCTACAGAAAGAGAGCCCCCGGAAGGTCTTGGTCAAGCTGGACCGCATCACCTTCGTGATGGCGACGGGCGCGAGCGAGACGGAGCTCTTGGGAGATGTTCGGCACGACCCGTACGGAGGACACCCCCAGCTCGGGACACTGCCGTACGGTCGAGTGATCCCGGGCGCGATACATGAGGCCCACGAGGGAGTACTCTTCATCGATGAGCTTCCGCACCTCGGACATCTCCAACGCCACATCCTCACCGCTATGCAGGAGAAGCGGTTCCCCATCACCGGCCGCAATCCTCAATCCGGAGGAGCCTCGGTCCGCGTGGACAACGTTCCCTGCGACTTCATCCTGGTGGCTGCCTGCAACATCCAGGACCTTCATCAGATCCTGTCCCCGCTACGTTCCCGTATCGCCGGCGGAGGCTACGAAGTCCTGCTGGAAACGACGATGCCCGACACCGAGCGCAATCGCATGCGGCTTGCCCAGTTCTGCGCCCAAGAGATCGCCGTTGACGGACGAATACGTCCGGCCACGCGAGAAGCCGTGGCCGAGCTCATCAACGAGGCACGCCGTCGAGCCGAAGTCCTCGACAATCGTCGCCATGCGCTCACCCTCCGATTGCGAGAACTGGGTGGGCTCATCCGAACGGCGGGCGATCTGGCCACCATTTCCGGTTCTGAGTATCTCGAAGCCTCCCATGTGAAGGAAGCTCTTCTTCGGGCACGATCGATCGAAGAGCAGATCCGGGAAGCGTATGGTTCCTATCAGAGCGGGATACGTCAGGACGTGACCGAAAGTCAACGTCAGACCATGGGCTACTACTCGTGGAACGAGCACCCTGACCCCGGCCAATCGCCGGGCGGCTATGGTTGAGCCGCCGACAGGGATATGTGGCCGACCCTGGTCAGTCCGCTCCGCGGGCGCGTAGTCTAGTGGTTATGACGTCACCCTGACACGGTGAAGGTCGCCAGTTCGAATCTGGCCGCGCCCATACCTATAGTGCCTCCCCTGCCGATGCTTTTCCGTACGGGGTCATCGGACGCGGTGATGTTCCCAGAGCTCACCGGTCGGGAGCGCTGCCTGAGGCATGGGGTCGAAAGGATGGTACGGGAGCTGACCTCCGCGCGGGGCCACGTCCTCCGTTACAACACCTGCATGAAGTGAGCTCGCTATCGAACTCTGGCGGAGGGAGGTGGTCAAGGGGCAGTCTCCTCAACGAACACTTTCCTCGCTGCCTTCCCGTCGGCTGTGAGCTTTACATATCTCAGAAGACCATCTTGACG
>JBAUTP010000102.1:0-2158 GCA_049582265.1 Thermoplasmata archaeon | reverse complement strand
CCACACACTTATGGCCAGCACTTCGGATCGCCGGCATCTCCTCGATCGGCGAATTCTTGTGGAGGCCCGTCAGGTGCTCGTGGAGGTCCGCCTCCTCGATGGGAACACCGCATATGGGGCATGGTTTCGCCGTCATGGCCTCCCCCAAGCGTCGGGACACTTGGGCTTTGCCCGTGACCGCAGGAGGGAGAATTGTCGTCCCGAGCGAGAGATCACTCCCTCAAGTGCAGGCGGGGGTAGCGTTGCCGGCGGGTTCCCCGAGATCATAGGACCCTCGAAGCGCGATAGAGGTCCCGAAGGACGCCTAGCATGGAAACCTGCCCTCGGGCACTCGCGGACAGGACGCGTCGGGCATGCGGCCGGCCCGACCCATCGACGAAGAACATTCGGCGGAGGACGGTGTTCGTGAGGCGAGGGTAGGTGCCGTAGAGCCGCGGGTTGCGGAACACGCTCGGGTAGCCACGGTGGTGGGCGAGCTCCTTGAGAACAAAGCTCGATTCCAATGCGGCCCGATACCGACCGAGAAACGTAGGGGAGGCATTCTTGGCATGGACGGCGGCAACGGCTGTTTCGCCGGCAATGCGGCCGGATTCGAGCGCGAAGTCCATCCCCCGCAGGGTGAATCCGGTATTGAGAAACAACCCGGCCGCGGATCCCGCCACGAGATAACCGGCGCCAAAGAGCGGAGGGACCGCATCGTACCCTCCCTCGAGGACCCAACAACCACTGTACTCTCGGAGCGTACCGCCGTCCACGAGACGGCTCAGAAAGGGATGCTGCTTGTACTCTTCCAGGATGTCGTACATGGGCACCTGGTGTTCGGCAAGGCCGCGAAGGTTGAGGATGATACCCAACGAGATCGAGTCGCGGTTGGTGTACAGGAATCCGCCTCCCTCGATGTTTTCGGGAAATCCGATGGTCGAGTACTGGGTCCCGCTTCGACCCGTCAGCTGAAACCGACGTTCTACCTCGCCCGTGGGGAGCTCGAGGACCTCCTTCACGCCCACACCGACGATGCTGGGGTCCGGCTCCCCTTCCTTCCCCGAGGGCCGCGTGAGAAGGGCATTTGCCCCGTCGGCCACAACGACGACGTCGGCTCGAAGCTCATCGTCTCCGGCACGAATCCCGATGACACGGTCCTGTTCGCGAACGAGGGAGTCGACCCGGGCGCCGTAGACCGGGAGCGTTCCCGCCGCCTCGGCCTTTCCCGCTAGCCACGGATCCAGCTTACTTCGGAGAACGGTGAACGAGTTAAACGGAGGCTTCCCGAACGAGGCGTCGAAAAAGTCGATCGACGCGGCCTGGGTGGGTGTGAGCAACGCGAGGACGTTGCGGTCAATGGCCCGCTCCACGGGCGACGGTTCTTCCTCCCAGAAGTTCGGAACCAGACGTTGGAGGGCGTGGCCATACAGGAGACCCCCGGAGACGGTCTTGGTTCCCGGAGCGCTCCCTCGCTCGACGAGTACCGTCTGCAATCCTGCCCGGGCGGCCACCAGGGCCGCCGCGCTCCCGGCCAGACCGGCCCCGACCACGATCACATCGAACTTGTCCATGCTTCATCCACGAACAGACCCCGTGGGTCGGGGCGGTCACTCCTCGGGACACATTCTTCCGCTTGACCTTTCCGCCGGAACACCCAAAGCCGGGGTAACGGAGCCCGGTAGGCACGATGGATTGATGTGACCCGGCGGGGTAGCCCCTTCCCCTAGGGAGGGAAACGGATCTCGTGCCCGTTGAGCGCATTCGACTGTCGGACCGACTGGGCGCGGACTCGTTTGCGACCGACAAGACAAGCCACCTCACGATACCCGACCCAACCCTCTGCACGACCTGCGCGCTCAAACCGTGCATCACGGTGTGTCCGGCCCAGGTCTATTCGTGGCAGGCGGGCCGGATCCATATCCAGTACGAGAATTGTCTCGAGCTGGGTGCGTGCCGGGTCGCATGCCACCGGATCGGTAACGGAGCGCTCCACTGGGAGCTCCCGAAAGCTCCGAAAGGGGTCAACTTTCGATTCGGGTAAGGAGCCCGCTCGGGTCGAGGAGGCACCGAGGATGCGCAGCCACTGGGTCTCGTCGCGTTCGCGGGACTCGCCCGGCACGAAGAGGGCGTGAACGGAAGTTCCTCACACTCGGCAGCCGGCTCCACGCGGTAACGG
>JBAUTP010000101.1:0-7244 GCA_049582265.1 Thermoplasmata archaeon | reverse complement strand
GTATCAGCCTCACCCTTCCCGCGCTCAATCGTTCCGAACGTATCTTCGTTCTCGCGACGGGCACCGGAAAAAGACCGATCCTCGAACAGGTATGGCAGGAACCCGCATCGCCCCACGCCTCCCTTCCGGTCGGTCGCCTCACCGGTCGGACGGAGGTCATACTGTACCTGGATGCCGCGGCGGCGCCGCGCGCGCTCTTCACGGACCCGCGCGGTCCGCCGGAGGCGGCATGAAGTATCGCGGCGACCGGGTCGCCTTTGGTGCTCCGGGGATCCCCCCGCGCTGGACGCGAGGGAACAAGGACGGCGTGGGAACCGCTTACTCCGGGGACAGTCGTCTCTGGTTCACGATCTGGCGGGGAATCATCACCGAGGTCTACTTTCCTCGCGTCGACCAGCCCCAGCTACGCGACATGCAGTACCTCATCAGCGACGGTCGCACGTTCTTTCACGAGGAGCGACGGCACCTCACCCCGCGCATCGAGCGGCTGAACGAACACTCGCTCGGCTACCGCATTGTGAGCACTCCTCCCAACCGCAGCTACGAGCTCACGAAGGAGGTCATCGCGGCACCGCATCTCGCCTGTCTCCTCCAGCGCACGCGCATCCGACGTCTCGACGGGCACCGAGAGCCGTTGGACCTCTACATCCTCGCGGCGCCCCACCTCGGGGTGGGGGGATGGGCGAACAATGCCTACGTCGTGGAGATCGCCGGGCGCGAGCTGCTGGCCGCCGAGCGAGACGGGCTATGGATGGTCGTCGGCGCGAACGTGCCGTTCCGGCAACTCTCGGTCGGGTACGTCGGGAAGAGCGATGGCTGGAACGACCTCGCCGAGAACTATCGGATGGACTACGCGTTTGACCGCGCCCCGAACGGCAACGTGGCCCTCACGGGACAGCTTCCCGTGGACGACTCGCCCGAGTTCACGCTCGGGCTCGGGTTCGGACGCGGATTCCCGCAAGCCGCGAGTGCTCTCCTGCAGGCGCTCGGTCGTCCCTTCGAGGTGCACAAGGAGCGATTCCTCGAGCAATGGGAACGACCCACGCGGAACCTTCGAAGCCTTCACTCCCACACGGGTGACCTCGGCAATCTCTACCACACCAGCTACTCCGTCACGCTCGCCCACGAGGACAAGACGTTCCCCGGGGCGTTCATCGCGTCAATGTCGATCCCCTGGGGCAATGCCCACGGCGATGAGGATCGTGGTGGCTACCATCTGGTCTGGACACGGGACCTCTGCCGGGTCTCGACCGGATTGCTCGCCGCGGGCGATGCGGAAACGCCGCTACGCGTTCTGATCTACCTTGCGGGGAGCCAGGAGCCCGACGGAGGGTACCCGCAGAACTTCTGGATCACGGGCGAACCGTACTGGAGCGGGATCCAGCTCGATGAGGTCTCGTTCCCCATCCTCCTGGCGTACCAGCTCAAGGAAGCGCGGGCCCTCCAGGAGTTCGACCCCTACGACATGATCCTCGGCGCGGCCCACTATCTCATCGAGAATGGACCGGTCACCCAACAGGAACGCTGGGAGGAGCTGAGCGGCTACTCTCCGTCCACGCTCGCGGCCAACATCGCCGCCCTCATCGCCGCCGCGACGTTCGCACGCGAGCGGGGCGACGCGAACACCGCTCGTTTCATGGAGGAGTACGCGGACTTCCTCGAGTCCCACATCGAAGGCTGGACCGTCACCACCGAGGGCTCGCTGATCCCCGAGATCCCCCGCCACTACATTCGCATCCATCCGGTCTCCGTCACCGATACGCATCCCGATGAGGACGCGAACCACGGGACCGTCGTGCTTCCGAACTTGCCCCCGAACGAACCGCACGAGTTCCTTGCGAAGGAGGTCGTGGACGCGGGATTCCTGGAACTGGTCCGCTTCGGCGTCCGTCGGGCCGACGATCCCATCATCGTGGATTCGCTCCGCGTGGTGGATGCGGTCCTCAAAGTCAACACGCCCAAGGGACCCTGCTGGCGCCGGTACAACCATGATGGCTACGGTCAGTCCGACGCGGGGGGCCCGTTCACGGGCTCGGGACGGGGCCGCGCCTGGCCCTTGCTCACCGGAGAGCGAGGCGTCTACGAGCTCGCGGCCGGAAGGGACGCCCGTCCGTACCTCCGCGCGCTCGAGCGATTCGCGGGCCCCACCGGCCTCCTCCCCGAACAGGTCTGGGATGGGTCAGACATTCCGGGCGAGCACCTTCAGCTCGGTGGGTCCACGGGGTCGGCCACGCCGCTCGTCTGGGCCCACGCCGAGTACATGACTCTCCTTCGTTCGATCGATGAAGGCAAACCCTTCGACATCGTTCCCGAGGTCCATCGCCGCTACACGGGCCACGTCGCCCGAACGCGACGTGAGGTCTGGAAGCATAACCGCCAGGTGGCGACGGTCTCCCGTGGGCAGACCCTTCGCATCCAGGCCTCAGAGCCGTTCCGTCTCCACTACTCCATGAACGGCTGGTCCCAGCCGGAGGACATGGAGTCGATCCCCACCGGGATCAAGATCGACTACGTGGACCTGCCCGTCACCGAGAATGTCTCGGGGCCGGTCCAGTTCACGTTCTTCTGGCCGCGCCGTCAGGCGTTTGAAGGGGTTGATTACGCCGTCCAGGTACGCTAGGTCTCTTCCGCGGCCGCGGGAGCGGGGACGTTCAAATGTCGGTCGAGCCGCTGGCGAAGGTCGGTCAGGGAGTTCATGTAGTTCGCGTAGGCATCGAACGGACTCCCGTACGAGCTGAAGTGCTGATGGACACGCCCGTCGGCGCCCTCCGCCCCCATGAACATGTAGTAGAAATGGTCGGACGTGAGAAGCCGTCGCCAGGTCGCCATGACGTCGGGGTCGCCCACGACGCGCGCGAGACGACCGACCTTCTTCGCCGCTTCGAAGGCCGAGCGTTGCAGGTCGTTCCCCAACCAGGCACCGAGGTCACGCGACTGGTCCGCCCACGTGAGGAGCTCGGGGGAGCTGAAGAGCTCCCGCGTATCCATCATGGTGGCCGCTTCTTCGACGGTGGCCCAGCCCAAGTGCGGGTGGCGACGCACCTCATGGGGAAGTTCCCCCAGAAAATCGATGATGCCCGTCGATGCCGCATGGTGTTCCCCGAACGTCTCGAAGTCCATGAACAGTCCGGCGACCTCACCGGGCGATTGCGCGATCCAGTTGACGAACTTGCGGGCCGTGAGCGGGTACTCCGACCAGGCGCGGTCCGTGAAGCGGAAGCCGATGTCATCGCTGAGTCGATAGTTCCGGGGCAGGACGGGGAGGGCATTCGTTCCGGCCGCCTTGTAGACCCGATTCGGTGACCGCCCACCCAGCACGCGGTCCCACCCTTCGGCCAGGATCCCGCGGAATCCGTGCTGCTCCGCGAAGAGCGCGAGCTCGTCGGAGTACGCGAGCTCGGTCAATCGGAGCACCTGCGCCTTCATCCCGAAGGTGGTGTCGAGCATCTGCGCGTGCATGGCGATCTCCTCCTCGAGCTCGGGGGGCGGGAGCAGAAAGGCGAGCGTATGCGGATAGGTCTCCGCCACGGCCGCCACGCGTCGCGTAGCGAACAGCCGTTGGAGCGCCACCAGCACGTCCGGTGCGGCCTGTTGGGCCTGTTCGACGAACGTTCCCGTTACCGATAGACTAAGGCAGAAATCGGGATCCTCCTCGAGCATCCGGGCGAGTCGCGCAAGAGTGGGTCGATAGCTCTTTTCACTGATGGACCGAAAGATCTCAAGATTCCGAGCGGTATCGAAGTACGGGCGCCCTGATCCCAGGTCCAGGTAGCGGAATCGCGCCAGACGCCAGGGCTGGTGCATGTGCAGATAGAGCACGATCTTCACGAACTACTCCGTAGGTTCGCGATGGCCTCCAGGTAGACCGCAACGGTCTCGATCGTCCGCTCGGGCCACCCCGACTTCAAGGCATCCCACCGACCCCGCTCCCCCATCGAGCGTCGGAGTGCCGGGTACTCGAGGAGTTCGAGCATGCGGCTCGCAAATTCGTCGATATCCCAAAAATCGATCGCGAAGACATTCCGCGTGACCTCGGCTACGCCGCTCGTCTTGGAAACGATCGTCGGAACGCCCGCGGCCATGGCCTCCAACGCGGCGATGCCAAAGGGCTCGGTCACCGAGGGAAGAACGAAAACGGAGGCCGCCGCCAGCAGGAGAGAGCGCTCATCTTCCGTGACACGTCCGAGGAACAGGACCCGGTCCGCTATTCCGAGATGGGCGGCGAGGGTCAGCAGGCGGGGATATTCTGGTCCCTCCCCTGCCATCACGAAGAGCGTGCCGGGGGAACGCGGGGCGACCTGGGCGGCGGCACGGAGGAATGTCTCGACACCCTTCATGGCGACGAGACGCCCGAGGTAGAGCACGATCGATTGGCTCGACTCCAATGGCGACAGTCGGTCGGTGGGTCGGACCGCGTTGTACACGACGCGAATGCGGGCCTCGGGGACGCGGTAGCGCTCGACCAACTGGTCCTTCAAGTGGCGACTCACCGCGATCACGCGATGGGCGTGGGCGAGACCCAATTCCTCTCGGGCGAGGATCTCTGGCCAGGGGTTCCCGAGGCTCCGGTCATACTCGGTCGAATGCATCGTCATGACGAGCGGAACCCCCGAGCTCGCTGAGAGTCGAGCAGCGCCATCCGTCCCCAACCAGTCATGAACGTGGATCACGTCGTGTTTCTTGACGTCGGGGATGTTCGCCACGAAGTCGTTGTAGAGTCCCAGGTCATCCAGGAACTTGGGGTCATTGACGTCCAGCGCAATGTAGGGCTGGGAAACCTCGCCGCCGTCGGTCGAGGACGGTCCACCCGGAGAACGGTGCGTCACGCCCTCCACTTCGGTGAACGGGCCCGGATTTGGAGAGAGGAAAGTGACCTTGTGACCCATGCGGGTCAACTCGCGGCAGATCTCGTAGCAGTGGATCCCGAGTCCCCCGGCGTAGGCGGGAGGGAACTCCCATCCCACCATGAGAATGCGCAGCGGCGCCTGTTCGACGCGCGTAATGGGGGGCGGGATCGGGCAACGCTGCCACGCCAAGGTCTTCGAGAGGGCCTCGAGTTCCTCCCGGGACATCGAGGCACGAAACGTTCGAGGAATGATCGGCTGCCGAGGAACGATCGAGCCACGTCCCCGAGGGCGCGCTCCGCGACCCGTCTCCCGTCGGACGAACGGCTGGGGCCGACGCTTGGTCGTTCGCCGGCGGCTCCGGCCCCCGCGTGAGGTGCCAGGGTCACGACGTCCGCTGCGCGGAGAAGGCAATCCGACGACCCCCTGGACTCGAGACCTCTGACCGAATCCTCGAAGCGCTGCGGGGGTCTCGACCGAAACTCGATGTCATGACGACCATGAGAACGCCCCTGCTCCGAGAGGACTCAGGTCCCATACGGCCATGGGGATAAAGCCTCCCGGCACGGGATGTCCAAATCATGTTGTAGAACCGTGGTACGACAGAGACTGGATGCATGCTTTCTTGCCGAACCGTGGGCGGCAGGGAAAGCAGTCAAGTTTCCATGGCTGGACGGCAAGACGCAACGCCGCGACGAACGATTCAAATCCGCCGAGCCCTCGAGCGACCTTACGGCGGGTCGCGCCGGTACACCAGTTCCTGGATCTCCGCATTTCGAATCTTCGAGAACCCCTCTTCCTGGCCGACCAGGACGAATCCGCACTTCTCGAGTACACGTATCGAAGCGATATTGTCCTTCGCCACACGGGCGAACAGCGGCCGGGTAGGAATCAAGCCGAGGAACTCGTTCAGTGAACTTGTGGCAACGCCCCGGCCCCAGACCTCGCGAGCATAACAGTATCCGACCGAGGGCTTCCCAAAGAGCTCAAAGAGGACAATGTTACCCACGACCCGACCGTCCAGGAGCACGGTTCGTGCGTCCCACTTTGGGTCTCGGAGACATCGCTGCCATCGTTCGAGGTGCGCCTTCCGATCGGTGGGGTCGTTCCCGAACGCAGCCATCCATCGCGCCTCAGGGTCCGACTCAAGGTCGAAGAAGACCGGGAGGTCGTCCTCCACAACTGTCCGAAGTTCGACATGGCCAGTTGCCGAGGGCATCGGGTCCCTCCTTCCCCTTCGCTGAATGAGAAGCATCATGGTCGGGGCTCCGTAGCACATTTCTCTCATGATGATTCCGGTCCCAAGGGTCTTCCGATCCTCTCGATGGAGTTCGACCGTACATCCACTTGCGGCGGGGCCCCGCCTCCGCCTGGGCCTTCATCGCGGTTACGACATCGACGGCAGGAACGGCTTACATCCAACCGGCCGGGAAGGTTACCTGGCGTGCAGTCGCTTACCCATGAACACGTAGGCGTCTCGATACCCCATTTTACGGTAGACAGCCCTTGCAGTCTCGTTCGTCGGGAAGACACCCAGGCTCAGCCAATCACTGCCTCTAGATTGAAAGTGCCTCTCGACTGCTCGCAGGTGCTGACCCCCAACTCCTCGCCCTCGAAACGGTCGAGCCACGTGAAGCTCCATTACGAGACCGCTGGGGCGACGCGTCGCGTCCCACGACCAATTCTCCTTCCGAGACTTCCGGATCGCCGCCACGCAACCTGCCCGTGTGCCTCCACGGGTCGCCACAAGGAACACTCCGCCCTTCCGGCTTCTCTTCGGTAACGACCGTAGGTAGCCCTTCGCGAACGGCGAGGAGTGGACCAGCCCCTGTTCTTTCAGCCGCCGTCTCTCGTGCTTAGTGTAATCAGCAAGCATCTGCCGGACGAACTCGAAATCACCGGCTTCGTAGGGTCGTATGGTGATGGTCTCGCTTGCTATTCGTCGTCGCCCCCCCCCCTTCATCGTTGGTTCCCGCAAGGCGATTGGATTACCGACAACGAACGGGAAGTGCGCTGATGTGGTGTGCGCCGTTGCCTATTCAGTCGAACACGGCGGTTGCCGCATCGACGAGCATCACGTGCATTCGGTAGCCTCCTGGCTTCGACCTCGAGTCTCACCCAGGGATATGGCCTAAGGGTTTTCAGGCAGGATCGTCGATGGCGCGGTCCCGGCATTCCATGGAGCCTGCCGACGAACTCACCGGCGAGGCATGAACGGCGCGAACCGCTTCGAGAAAGCTATTTCCGCTCCCAGGCGAAATGCTGCGCTCAGGTGCCGCTATAGCTCAGTTGGCAGAGCGGCTGATTTGTAATCAGCAGGTCGGGAGTTCAAACCTCTCTAGCGGCTTCACGATATGTGCGCCCTTTGGCATGCCTCGGTCCAGCGCTTGGAGAACCTTT
>JBAUTP010000100.1:0-4391 GCA_049582265.1 Thermoplasmata archaeon | reverse complement strand
GATACTAGCGGTTTGTCTACGCGCGCGTTCGAGAAACACCCGGATGCAACGCCGATTTTCTGATGGGAATCTCTCCTCGACCGGCACGAGAGAGTTTTTTTACCCAGCCCTTATATAGAGAGCCTTTCTCCCCCGGCCCCACCAAAGGAGGATGTCTTCCCCGTCACATGGTCCGTCATCGTCCTCGCCGCGGCTCGCTGGCGTACTCGCCGCGTGTTCGGTCTGCGCGCCCCGTACCTCGCATCCGACAATGGCCACCGGGACCTAAGTCCCCCGCCCTCGAAGGGTTCGCGGGCTACAAGGTCGGGATGAGCCACGCCTTCATCGTCGACTATCGAAAGCGCTCGACCACGGCCGGCCAGGAAGTCTCGGTGCCGGTGACGGTCGTGGAAGTGCCCCCGATCCGTATCGCCGCCGCTCGGCTCTATCGGTCGGGCCCGTACGGACGGCGGGTCATTCGAGAGGTATGGGCGAGCGACCTCGGAGATCACATCGAGCGTCGAATCCCTCATCATCCGCCCAGCGCCGAAGAACGCCATTCGGAATTCTTGAACGACGAGGGCGATGAGGTCCGACTGGTCGTTCAGACGCAACCCCAGCTCGTGGGTGGCGTCTCCAGCAAGACGCCTAGCCTCTTCGAAGTCCGCGTCTCGGGCGATGCGCCCTCGGAACGCCGGAAGTTCGCCCTTGACCAGCTCGGCAAGCAGTTCACCGTGAGCGAGCTTGCCAAAGAGGGCGAGTTCGTGGACGTCATCGGAGTGACCAAGGGGAAGGGGTTCCAGGGCCACATCAAGCGCTGGGGGGTCAAGCTTCAACCCCGAAAGAACTCGAAGCACCGCCGCATGATCGGCACCCTGGGACCGCACAACCCCAGTTTCGTTACCTATCGGATCCCCCAGGCCGGTCAGATGGGCTACCATCGGAGAACGCAGTACAACATGCGGGTCCTGAGGGTCGTGAGCGACCCCCGGACGGACCCGGTGACACCGACGGGCGGCTTCCCGCACTACGGCGAGGTCCGTAATGGATGCCTCGTCCTCCACGGCTCGCTTCCGGGTCCTGCCAAGCGCCTGCTACGATTCCGACTCCCGATTCGAGCGCGTGTCGTCACGGTCGAAAAGGTCGACATTCGCTACTTGAGCACGCGATCGAAGCAAGGAGCATGACCGCTGACGCGCTGCCGGGGTCGGTCCCGGCTCCCACCGAGCATCACGCACCGCATCACCGGGCGTACGTGCTCGACCTCCATGGAAAGCCCGGCGCGCCTCTCGCGCTGCCTCTCGCCTTTTCCGGCCCGGTTCGGGTGGACCTCATCCGGCGAGCGGTGGTCGCTTCGCAGTCGCTACGGATCCAGCCCCATGGTACCAGTCCGACCGCTGGAGTTCGTCACTCGGTCGAATGGTCGGGAAAGGGACACGGGGTTTCCCGTACCCCGCGACTGATGGACTCCATGCGGGGTGCTCAGGCGCCCAACACCGTCGGGGGACGGCCTACGCATCCTCCCCGTGTGAATCGGATCTGGGCCAAGAAGATCAATGAGAAAGAACGCCAACTCGCTTTCCACGCTGCGTTGGCGGCGACGCGAGAGGATTCGCTCTGCGCCGCCCGGGGGCACGCGGTGCCTCGCGGGCTCCACCTGCCCGTCGTCATGGAAGATGGCCTTGAGGGGGTCGGGTCCGCGGCCGAGGCGAGGAGCCTCCTTGCGCGCCTCAAGCTGTGGGAGGACGTCGAACGAGCGAAGGCGAAGACCCACGTTCGGGCCGGGCGGGGGAAGCGGCGGGGGCGTCGTCTCCACGTCCCGGTGGCGCTCCTCATTGTGACGAGCGCACCGGGCCAGGCGCGCGGTTTTCGAAACCTTCCGGGCGTGGATGTCGTTAATGTTCAGCGGCTCGGGACCGAGGACCTAGCACCCGGCGGCACGCCGGGGCGACTCACGCTCTTTAGCCAGGCAGCGCTGGAAGCCCTCCGCACGCGACTCGAAGCGGGTGTCGCCGCATGAGCGACCTCAGGCACCGTATCATCCTTCACGCCTACGTCACCGAGAAATCCATGGACGAGATGGAGCGGCAGAACAAGCTCGAGTTCCTGGTCGACGCGCGCGCCAACCGCTCGGAGATCCGCCGGGCGGTCGAGGAGCTCTACAAATGCAAGGTCGCCAAGGTCAACGTGAAGATCGTTCGAATGGGCAAGATTGCCACTGTAAAGTTCACCTCTGACTATTCCTCCGAGGACATCGGGAGCCGGGCGGGAGTGTTCTAATGGGTAAGCGCATCATCTCACGACGCCGCGGGGCAGGGTCAGGTCGGTATCGATCGCCCAGCCATCGGCACCATGGCTCGATCTACCATCCTCCACCGACCACGGTGGGAGAAGCGACGGTCATGGGAATCCAGCAGTCGCCGGGTCGTTCGGCCCCCACGGCCCGGATCCAGCTCCCCCCGGGCGAGGAATTCCATATCTTGGCCCCCGCGGGCATCGCGACGGGAGACCATATCTCGCTCAACGATGGGAAGCTGGAGCGCGGGAGCCTACTCCCGCTCGAATCGATCCCCGATGGGACCCTCGTCTCGAACATCGAAGTGAAACCGTTCGACGGCGGACGCTTGGTACGCGCGGCCGGCACGAGCGCCACTGTCGTGGCCCACTCCGGCCGCGAGGTCACGGTGGAGCTTCCGTCCGGCGTGTTCAAGACCTTCCTCGCCACGTGCCGCGCCCAGGTGGGCGGCGTTGCCGGTGGCGGCCGGACCGAACGACCGTTCATCAAGGCGGGCAAGAAGGTCTGGGCCTTCCGCACGCTCGCTCGGCCGCCGTTCAAGGTCCGAGGGGTCGCGATGAACCCCGTCAATCACCCGCACGGCGGAGGGGCCCACCAGCACGTGGGCCGACCGAGCACGGTTTCGTCGGGAACATGGCCCGGAGCCAAGGTCGGTCGATTCTCCCGCTCGCAGCGCAAGAAACGTTTTCAGCGCACCCAGGGAGGGAGCTAGGGCATGCCGAAAGGGAGGCGAGCGCGCAAGGTCGAGGTGCGCCGGAAGCGCGAGTTCACGATGCGTGGGCTCACGCTGGATCGGCTGCGTGAGCTGTCGATGGAGGAATTGGGCAAGATCCTGCCGGCCCGCGCCCGCCGAACGCTCCGTCGCGGGTTCAACGAGGAGCAGCAGCGGTTCCTGGAGAAACTCAGGACCGCACCCGCGCAAAAGACCGTTCGAACGCATTGCCGGGACGTGCTCATCCTTCCACAGCACGTCGGCCGCCGCGTGGCGATCCACAACGGGAAGGAATTCAAGGAGATCGAGGTCCGCTCGGAGATGATCGGCCATTACTACGGCGAGTTCGCGCTGACCCGCCGGTTCGAAAAGCACTCCGGCCCGGGCGTCGGCGCGACCCGGTCCTCGAAGTTCATGCCGCTCAAGTAGGTGGGGGAGGAACACGATGCGAGGCTACACGTACCCGGACCGGTCCGAGGGGACCGTCGCACGGGCACGGGGCCTCGAGCTTCCCATGTCGCCCAAGAAGACCTACGAGGTCTTGAACGCCATCCGCGGGCGCTCGCTCGAGCGCGCTCGAACGATCCTCGAAGAGGCCGCCGAAGGAAAGAAAGCGATCCCCTTCCGCCGCTACAACCAAGAGACCGCCCACCACCGCGGCGTCGGCCCGGGTCGCTTCCCGAAGAAGGTCATCAAGCACGTACTTCAGGTGTTGGCCAATGCCGAGGCGAACGCCGAGTACGAGGGGATGGATACCGACCAGTTGATCGTCCGCGTCGCCTCCTCGGCGCGTGGACGCATCGCGAAGGCGAACATGCCTCGGGCCCATGGACGCGCGACGGCGTGGAACGAGCAGACCACGAACGTCGAGATCGTGCTCGCGGAGCGGCAGGCGAAGTAACGATGGCGAGCGAGCGAAAGGTCATCCAGGAATCCACCCGCCGCGTGCTTCTCAAGGACTACCTGGTACAGGAGAGCGCCCGCGCCGGGTTCGGTGGCCTTGACATCCAACGCACCCCCCTCGGCACGCGGGTCACGCTCGTATGCGAGCGTCCGGGGATCCTCATCGGGCGGCGCGGAGAGCTCATCAAGCAGTTGACCCAGGAGATCTCCAACCGGTTCCAACTGGACAACCCGCAGATCGAGGTCCAGGAAGAACGGCAACCCTCGCTGAACGCTCAGCTCATGGCGGAGAAACTGGCGGCCACGCTCGAACGTGGCTGGCACTTCCGGCGCGCGGGGCACTCGACCGTCCGTCGCATCATGGAAGCGGGGGCCAGGGGCTGTCAGGTCATCCTTTCGGGAAAGCTCACGGGCGAACGACATCGGACCGTGCGGTTCAAGGCGGGGACGATCAAGTACTGCGGCGAGGCCGTCTTTCTCCACATGGCGAAGGGGTTCTAC
>JBAUTP010000099.1:0-43441 GCA_049582265.1 Thermoplasmata archaeon | reverse complement strand
CGGAACCCCGAGCCCATGTGTTACCGCCGGCAGGAAGACGATCCAACGGTACCGTCCTTCGTAGCCCAACGGAAGGTCGAACCGCTCGCTCATCCGGACCGCGAACGCTTCGGCGTCCGGTTCCCCCGGTCCTACGGGAACCAGCCACAACGAATCCACGAGACCATGGAGCACGCGGTATCCGGCCGCTTCCGCCGCCGGAAGGAGCCGAGCCAACAGTTCGCGGGCGTAGGCGTTGATCGCTTCGTGACACTCGATGCGCCCGAAGCGGGCGTTCCGGTACCCCTGGTAGCCGAAGGCCGTCACGAGCACCCATTTGAGCATCTTGACCCGGTGGGTCAGCCGGGCACGTTCGCGAGGCGAGAGCCCGGCCTCCTTGAGGCGTCGCTTGTACGCGAGCCGCCGGGTGAGGAGCGGAGAGAGCGTGCGGGGAATGAGGCCCACGCGTTTCACGCAGGAGCGATAGCCCAACCCCGGTGCGACGTGCGGGCTTTCCGGACAACACCGGCAATTGAGCGTCTCCGTCGAGAGGTTCCGTCGGACCATGATGTGGGGATAGAGACTGGCAAAGTCAAACTCGTCCACCCGGTCGAAGATCCCGACGGGCGGAACGAAGATGACGCCCCCCCGGTCCGCCGCCACGAGCTGTCGGGCCGATTTGAACTCCTCGGGACGGTTCTTCTTCCACGGAATGTGAACGCCGTCGGCCAGGGCGTGGGCCATTTCCATGGCGGTAAAGCAGGTCCCGGGCGATTGCCGCACGACGGTCTGTAGGGAGAGACGGGCGAGCCGTGCAGCTTCGACGAGCCCGTCCAAACGGGCGTCATCAAAGAGAAAGGAATTGTCCCCGTCCACGTGAAATCGTCCCGCCAGAGGGAAGGTCGCCGCGACGTGGAGCACCCTGCCGTACGTCTCGAACGACCGCGCCGGACGCGCGGCCTGGAACGACACCGGCTCCCTCCCTAAGTAGAACGTCCGCTCGGAAAGGCCCAGGGCCTGGGCACGCCGGTAGAGCCACGGTAGGTCGAAGGCATCCCCTCCGTCCGTGAGGAGAACGTCCGGGTCCTGGCGAGCGAGCTCTCGGGGGAGCTCTTCTAAAAGGTCTCGCTCCCCTCCTTCGAGACGCGCCCCTCCGACCCGTATCACCCGTATTCTTCCGTCAAGCGGGGGGATGCGACCCCGGGTGTAGCCGTCGAGCTCGACCGATAGCTTGGCGGTGGTGAGCGGGGGGGCCGCATAGTCAATCGTTTCGGCCGGCTCGTTCGCGGTTACCGTCTCGGAGGTGATCGTCACCGGTGCGAAGGGGTAGAGGTCGTGCGTGAGATGGAAGAGCTGGGGGGCTCCGAGGTCCACATCGTACAGCGTGAGCGCATGGTAGTTCCCTCGCGCGTCCACCTGACCCGCGAGCGTTCGACGGCGCGTGTTGCGTTCTGCGGTCACCGCCAAGAGACGCCGGTGGCGATGATCGAACAGCGAGGGTCGGGCCGTTCGCCACGTCACCTCGGCCACATCGGGATGGACGGCAAGCTCCTTCGCCACTTCGTGGAGCAACTCCCGAGGGCCGTCCACCCAGAAGGGTGGACGGAACGATTCCCGACGGGGCTCCACTCGGCCGGTCCTAGCCGATTTCAGCCACAGGACGACACCGCGACCGTCGCGCGCATCCGTGATGTCCAGGAGCCATCCCTGGGTCATCGATCGGCGCCGCGCCACCGCGGGAGGATCACTTGGAGGGAGGAGAGAGGTTCGCTCGAGCGCGGTCGGCCGAGGAGCGCACGGTCAAATCGAGCAGGACCGAAAGGAGGAGCGATTCGAGAAGGTCAGGACTTCCCGCGTACGTGGCCTGCGCCACATATCGGCGGGCTCCCGTCTGGAGACGTTCAAATGCCGCGCGCTCCTCGGGCGTGGTAAGGAGGCGCCCGAACGCCTCCCACCGCTTCATCCGCTCTTCGAGCGCCTGGCGGTACGTGGGGACCGTGCGGCCCATTGCAACACCTCCGTGGGTTCATGCGGCAGGAATTGTTCGAGCCCGAGCTGTCCCGGTGTTCGGTCCACCAGCATCAGTCGGGATCCGTCGCGGAATCCATCCAACGCCCAGTGATGGGGATAGGCCACGCATTGCACGAGGTCGAACAGCGTAGGACCGTGTTCGCGAAGTCCGGGGAACTCATCGAAACCTCGGGGGCATGTGAGGAGCAACGGCCGCCCTTCGGACCGCACGAGCTCGTGGAGCGTGTCCGCCACGTGATGGAACAGCGGAAGACGTTCCACCTCGGGTACCTCCTCGCTCGCGAGCAGGTCCGCCAGGCCGTGGGCGACGAGAAGCGTGGGATGGGTCCGACGGACCTCGCGGGCCCAGGCATCGACGAGCGCGACCAACTGATATGCGGTGAATGCACGGGCGAGCCGGATACGCGCGAGTGCTTCTCCGGGGTCGATCCCCAGGCCGCGGGCCCGTTCCCCGACACGGTAGGGCTGGAACCGATTGGCGCTCTCGAGCAGGGAGATACGTCCTCCGACGCCCGCGCTCGCCGCATAGAGCATCTCGAGTAGCTCGTCGAGGGCACGCGAGGTTCCCACCCACAGGGTGGCTTCGCCAGCATGGAATCGATGGGAGAGCCAATCGAACAGCGGTGGATCCTCCGGTAGGATACGGCCGGACCCGGTCGTTGAAGGGCGGCGTCGGGGGATCCGGAGAACGGAACGGGGAGAGCGGACGGTTCGGTCCTCCCGAACCTCATCGACGGGCTCCCACGGGGGCAGGAACGGGGACTCCAAGGTCTCGGCCGAGAGGTCCATGACCCGGGGATCGTCGTTCCACATCGCGATGCCTCGAGCGGGTTCGACGGGGCGGACGGCACTTAAGCCGCGGACTGGAGCCCTAGAAACGCTCTGGGAACCAGGCGTTGCATGGTGGGGCGTCGCCCCCGACGCTTCCCCGCTCGGAGACGACCCTGAATCCGGAACCGTTATCCCGCCAGTACCGCCTATACGGGGCGTAACGGTCGCCATGCCTAACTGCCCCCACTGCCAGAAACCCATGTCGCCGGGCTACCTGGGCTCCGAGAGCATCATCCATGGCTCGAAGTGGTTCCTCGAGCGGACTCGGCTCGCGTTCGGTGGCGAAGAGCTCGCCAAGCCGGACTCGTTCGGAATGGTCTACTTGACCGGCTTTCGTTGCAAGGAATGCCGGTCGCTCATCCTGCAGTACTGAACAGGATCGTCCCCTACGGAACGAGCTTCGAGGTCCAAGGCGGGGGCGGGAGTCCTAACAGTTCGGTCAAGGTCTGGCAGTTCTGGGATGCGTCTCCCCGAAAGTGGTTGTTGAAGAACCCATAGATCGCGGGCGCGCGTTCGGAGAGCTCCGTGATCCGGGGCACCCAGGCAGCGATCTCGGCAGCGGAATAGGTGTAATCGTACCACACCGGGTTTCCGTGTCCATGCCATCGAACGTAGGCGAACGGACCGGTCACGTCGAGCTGGACGGGCAAGTGCGGCTCGTCCACAACTACGTAGGCAAAGTGGTGTTCCCGAAGGAGGTCGAGCGACTCGGGGCTGAGCCACGACCGCTCCCGGAACTCGACCGCCACCGGTAGCTCCGGAGGAAGGCTATCATAGAACGCGCGCACGGTAGCGGGTTCGAAGGGGAGCGAGGGCGGGAGCTGCAGCAGCGCCGCCACGAACTTACCGGACTCGCGAAGAGGTCGAAGCACATGGAGAAACTGCCGGAGTTCGCTGTCGGCCCCGACCAGGCGACGTTGATGCGTGATCGTCTGCGGAAACTTGGCGGCGAACTTGAACCGTTTGGGAGTGCGCTTCACCCACGATTCGGCAACGCCCACGGGGGGAAGCTGGTAGAAGGTGGCATCGATCTCCACGATTGGGAAGAGGCCCGTATAGAACCGTAACTTATCGCTGGCGCCGTGGCGAGGGTACACCCGGCCAACCCATTCGGGGTAGTCCCAACCGCTCGTGCCCAGCAGGACCTGCGCCACAGCGTGGGGATACCTCGGGCCACGATAACCGAAACGCGTCCCGTCCCCCGGTAACGGGTCTCCGAACGGCGCCCATCGCCCAGTGTTACGCCACCTCTCCGCACTCCGATAAACGACCTATTTGTAGGAGTGCACGAGTGGGGGGCGCCTCCGCACCATGACGAAAGAATGGGCGATCGAAACGCGTGGCATCACGCGCGTCTTCGAGAGTCGTAAGGGCTTCCTCTTTCGAGAGGTGACCCGAACGGAAGCGCTGCGCGGGGTCGAGCTGGCCGTGGAGCCTGGCGCGATCTTCGGGCTTCTCGGACCCAACGGGGCGGGCAAGACCACCTTCGTGAAGATCCTCTCCACGCTCTTGCTTCCGACCTCGGGTCGGGCGTTCGTGCTCGGGCACGACGTCGCCAAGGACGCCACGTGGCTACGGCCGCGCATTGGCCTGGTGCTCGGCGGTGAACGGGGGTTGTACAATCGGATCAACGGCCGCGACAACCTACGCTACTTTGCCGACCTCTACGGCATTCCAATCCGCGAGCGGGAGGAGCGCATCACCCGGGTCCTCGAGCGAGTCGACCTGACGTGGGCCGCCACGCGTCGCGTCGAGGAGTATTCCCGCGGGATGAAGCAGAAACTCCACCTGGCCCGGGGTATTCTCCATCGTCCCCAGGTGCTTTTCCTCGATGAGCCGACGATCGGTCTCGACCCGAAGAGCGCGCGCGAGATTCGAAAGCTCGTGCGTTCGCTGGTCACCGAGGGAATGACGATCTTCCTCACGACGCATTACATGTTCGAGGCGGAGGAGCTCTGTCCCGAGCTTGCCGTCATGTCGAAAGGGAGGATCGTGGCGCGCGACACGGTCGCGGGCTTGCGCCATCTCGTCGGAGGTGACCGCACGCTGGAGGCCGAAGCGTACGGGTTCGAGGATGTCGAGGTCGATGCCCTTCGACGACTGCCGGGGGTGTCGAAGGTGGTAAGCGAGGAATTCGGTCCCCGGACGCGGTTAACGATGCGACTGCGAACGTTGGAAACGACGTCCGAGGATGTGCAAACGGTCCTTCCCGGCCACGCGGAACTCCAAGTGCGAGAGCGAAGAACGTCGCTCGAAGACGTGTATCTCGATCTCGTGGAGGAAGAGGCGACCTAGATGCTCGCGGAGCCGTCCCACGTCTCTCGTTCGCGATCCACCGCAGCCTCGCTTCGCCTATCCCTGCTCTTGTTCATGGCCGACCCGCAGTGGCTGATCCCGTCGCTCATCGCGCCGGTGGTCTTCGGCCTCGTGGCGTTCGAGCTGTTCCGTGGAGCGGGACCGTACTTCCTCACGTACGCCATTCTGGGCGCCGGCATGATGAGCATGTGGGGCCAGACGCTCTACGGGAGCGGTTGGGCGATCGGGCTCGACCGCGAGTTCGGCACGCTCGAGCCGACCGTGCAGTCACCCACACCGTACATTTTCATCGTGATGGGTCGGATCCTGTGGAACGTTGTCTCGGGGCTGCTGGGCGGGGCGATTGTCTACCTCGTCGTCGTGGTCGCCGCGGGAAGTCCTCCCGCCGTGTCCGACCCGGTCGGGTTCATCGTGCTGTTCGTTTTCGTCATGCTGACGCTGGCGAGCGTCGGGATCCTCTTCACCGCAGCTTGGGTGTACACGCGATACGCTGGATTCATCCAGAACGTCGGGGAGTTCGCGTTCTACGTAGGAACCGGCTGCATGTTCCCCGTCGTCCTCCTCCCGTTCTGGACGAATCCGATTGCGCTCATCTTCCCCCCCACCTGGGCGCTGGATGCTCTTCGCTACCTTTCGATTCCAGGCTACGTCGGATTCGGATGGGGATTCTGGATCGATATCGTGGGAGCCGTTGCGTCGATGGGCGTCTACCTGGCCATTGCCGGAACTGTGTTCAAACGGGTGGAACAGCATGTTCTCGCTGCCGGGGACCTGAGCTGGTACTGAGGGGACACGAACGGGCAGTCCATGGCATCAGTGACACTTCCGGGCAATCACGTCTCGTTCTGGAGGACGCTCTGGACGAATGCCCTCATCGCCCCTCGAACAACATTGGGCTTCATGCGGATCGACTTCGTCCTGGGGACGATCTTCATTATCCCGCTCATGCAGATGGTTTTCTTCGCATTCGTCGTCAAAGTCAGCGATGGCGGAGCCTCCGAGGTGGCTTACACGGCTCTCGGCAATGCCGTCGCGACCGTGACCTACTCGAGCATCTTTTCCGTGTGCCAGACGACGGACAGCGAAAAGCAGCAGGGCACGATGGAGCACCTTCTCGTGACGCCCACGAATCGGATTGCGCTCTACTTTGGTCGAGGGTTGCTGCCCATCCTGATCTCGCTCGCCACGGTGACCGTCGGCATCCTCTACGCGGTAGCGCTGTTCGGGGTCCACGTCGCGCCTTCGTCGGTACCCTCGTTGGCCGTCTCGGTCACGCTCACGGCCTTCGCGATGGTAGGTTTTGGACTTCTCCTGGGGGGTGTCGCACTCTACCTCAGAACATCGATCATCCTGGGGAACATCTTCCTGTTCATCGGGTTGCTCCTTTCGGGGGTCAACTTTCCGACCTCGCAATTGCCGACGATCCTTCAGTGGATGGGATACGGATTCCCGCTCACGTGGGGATTGGCCGCGGTGCGCGCCTCGGTCGCCGGAGGCTCCTTGAACTCGATCGCCGTGCTCTGGTTCGCTGTCGGGTTGGCCGCCGCCTTCTCCTACGGACTGGCCATCGGGCTCTGGAAGGTCTTCGAACGACGGGCGCTTGCCACCGGCAGCATCGTGCGATTCTGACCGGGCGTAAGCCGCCGAGCGAGAATCACCCCGCCGGGAACTTCGTGCGACAACCGTGATTCGACGGGGCGGCTCTGTCCTCGTGCGAACGTCGAAAGTACGGGCTCCTGCGGGGGGTGGAACGCCATCGACGCACACGTCCGGGCCAAAGCCTAAATAGACTGGACCAGTGGAAATCTCCTCGGGAGCCGTCTATGGTTCAGGTCGACATCGATCTCGGCAAGTGCACCGGATGCGCCCACTGTCGGGATGTATGTCCGGTCAATGTTTTCGAGCTCAAGCCCCGTGACCAGTTCCCCGATGTCGTGGATGATGCGGCCGTGGGAGCGAAGTTCCAGTTCCGCGGGGAGAAGTCGCTCGCCGTGAACGGTCCGGAGTGCATCGTGTGCGAGGCCTGCCTCTTCGAATGCGAAGGGGAGTGTATCCTCATCACCGACGATGAAGGGAACGTCCACCACTCGACGTACAAGTAAAGGTCGTAACCCTCCCTTCCCAGCTCCACCGTCGTACAATTCGCGACAGCGCCGGGCAGGTGTTAAATAGAATAAGTGGCCGCCGGCCATGCCGTGCCGGACCCCGGGCTCGACGCTGGTCGTACTGTCGTACTCGGTGAGCGGGAGCTCGCCATCGGGTTTCGACTGATCGGGCTCAAGGACGTGGTGGAAGTCACCCCACAGTCCGCCTCCGCTGAGTTCCAGCGCGTGATGAGTTCCGGTGAGTTCAATCTCGTTATCGCGAGCCATTCCGTGCGCCAACAATTGAGCGACGGCCAACGAGCATTGGCCGAAGCCACCCTCCGACCCTTGGTGGTCTTCGTTCCAGGACCGACGGGAGCTCCCGAGGTCGAGAGCATCGAGGCGCTTGCGAAGCGCGTCCTCGGCGTGTCCCTCAAGGTACCGAGCTGAGGTAACGATGGGAACCGTGGGTCGCGTATCGGGTCCCGTGGTCACGGCAGAAGGCTTGACCGGAGCGAAGATGTTCGACATCGTCCGGGTGGGCGAGCTCGGACTCCTCGGCGAGATCATCAAGTTGGTCGGCGATAGCGCAACGGTCCAGGTCTACGAAGACACGACGGGGGTTCGTCCCGGCGACCCGGTCGAGAACACGGGTCAGGCCCTGAGTGTTGAGTTGGGACCGGGTCTTTTGAAATCGATCTACGATGGGATCCAGCGCCCACTCAATGTCCTCAAGGAGAACCTGGGCGATTTCATCACTCGTGGCTTCGTCGCGCCTGCTCTCAATGAAAAAGCGCGCTGGGACTTCACTGCCACGGCACGACAGGACACGGACGTCAGCGGCGGTTCGATCCTGGGCACGGTCCAAGAAACTCCGCTCATTCTGCACAAGATCATGGTGCCTCCCGGTATCGAGGGAACCCTCACGCGCATCGCGAGCGGGGCCTTCACGATCCGCGAACCCATTGGTGAGGTCAAAACGGCGAGCGGCACGGAACCACTCTACCTGGCGCATCGTTGGGTGGTCCGCATTCCGCGCCCGGTGAAGCAAAAACTGGCGCCTACGATTCCCTTAATCACCGGTCAACGAGTCATCGACACGTTCTTCCCCATAGCGAAAGGCGGTACGGCCTGCATTCCGGGACCCTTCGGATCCGGAAAGACGGTGGCTCAGCAACAGCTTGCGAAATGGGCGAACTCTGATGTGGTCGTGTACGTCGGGTGCGGTGAGCGCGGCAACGAGATGACCGAGGTGTTGGCAACGTTCCCGAATCTTCAGGATCCGAAGACCGGCCGTCCTCTGCTCGAGCGCACGATCCTGATCGCGAACACATCCAACATGCCAGTCGCGGCACGAGAAGCCAGCGTATACACCGGAATTACTCTCGCCGAGTACTACAGGGACATGGGATACGATGTGGCACTCATGGCGGACTCCACCTCCCGATGGGCCGAAGCGATGCGCGAAATCTCCGGCCGCCTCGAGGAGATGCCGGGGGAGGAAGGGTATCCCGCCTACCTCGGTCGTCGTATCGCGGAATTCTACGAGCGGGCCGGCCGAGTGATCACCCGCTCCCCGGAAGGCCGACAAGGCTCGGTCACCGTGGTCGGTGCCGTGTCGCCTCCGGGCGGCGATTTCTCGGAGCCGGTTTCGCAGAACACGCTCCGTGTGACGCGCGTTTTCTGGGCGCTGGATGCGGCGCTCGCATCGAGGCGGCACTTCCCGTCCATCAACTGGTTGCAGAGCTACTCGCTCTATGGCCCGGACCTCGATGCCTACTACGACGCCGAGGTCGCGAAGGACTGGGCCGAACTGCGTCAGCAAGCTCTCGAGACCCTGCAGAAGGAGTCCGAGTTGCAAGAGATCGTTCAGCTCGTTGGCGTGGACGCGTTACCCGAGCGTGAGAAGGCGATCCTCGACGTCGCACGGATGCTTCGCGAGGACTACCTCCAGCAGAGCGCGTACGATGACGTGGATACCTACACGTCCATCCAGAAGCAGTATCGCATGCTCCGCACGATCCTCCAATTCGGTCGGGAGGAGCAAGCGGCGATTGAGAAAGGGGCGAGCGTGGGCCAGCTCGCGCAACTTCCGGTCCGCACGCGTCTTTCACGAATGAAATCGATTCCGGAAAAGGACCTGGCGACGTCGTTCGATGACCTTGCCTCCGAAACGACGAAGGCGGTCGAGGGCCTCGCCACGGGAGGAACGTAAATGGCACAAGCCAAAGCGGCGACCCGGTCCAACCGAAGATTCAGCATCCCGATCGATTATCGGACGATCGATCGCGTTTCGGGCCCTCTCGTCTTCGTTCGTGACGTCGATCGAGCCGCTTACGGCGAGATCGTCGAGATCACGTCGCCCGATGGCACCCGTCGGCAGGGGCAGGTGCTCGATTCCCGCAAGGGGCTCGCCATCGTCCAGGTGTTCGGACCCACCATGGGGATGAACGTCGAGGAAACCTCGGTCAAGTTCCTGGGCGAGGTGGCTCGCCTTCCCGTTTCGGACGCGATGCTGGGACGTGTGTTCACCGGGCTCGGCGAACCTCACGACGGCGGACCGCGCATCGTCTCCGACACCCAGCTCGAGATCGTCGGCAACGCGATGAATCCGTACTCACGAGAGGAACCGAGCGAGTTCATCCAGACCGGGCTCTCGAACATCGACGTGATGAACACCCTCGTTCGAGGGCAAAAGCTTCCGATCTTCAGCGCCGCAGGACTTCCTCACAACCAACTCGCCGCGCAGATCGTGCGCCAGGCAAAGCTGCGAAACTCCTCCGACAGTTTTGCCGTGGTCTTCGCTGCCATGGGGATCACGAGCGAAGAAGCGAACTTCTTCCTGAAGGAGTTCGAGACAACCGGCGCTCTCGAACGCACTGTCGTCTTCCTCAATCTCTCGAGCGACCCCTCGATGGAGCGTGTCATCACTCCTCGGATGGCACTCACCGCAGCGGAGTTCCTGGCCTTCGAGCGCGACATGCACATCTTGGTCGTCCTCACGGACATGACCAACTACTGCGAAGCGCTGCGTGAGATCGCGAGCGCACGGGAAGAGGTGCCGGGTCGGCGTGGCTATCCCGGATACATGTACACGGACCTTGCCACCATCTACGAGCGAGCCGGTAAGATCCATGGCCGGAAAGGATCGATTACCCAACTGCCGATCCTGACGATGCCCGCTGACGACATCACGCATCCGATCCCCGACCTGACCGGGTACATCACGGAGGGTCAGATCGTGGCCAGCCGGGACCTCCAGCGCCGCGGGGTGTACCCGCCCATTGACGTCCTGCTCTCGCTCTCGCGACTCATGAACCTGGGTATCGGCAAGGGCCACACACGGGAGGATCACCGCGGTGTCGCCGACCAGCTCTTTGCGAGCTACGCGACCGGAAAGGACCAACGCGCCCTCTCCGCTATCGTGGGAGAAGAGTCGCTCAGCGCCACGGACCGAATCTACCTCAAGATCGCGGACCGTTTTGAGCGCGAGTTCATCAATCAGCGACCGGACGAGGATCGGTCGATCGACGAAAGCCTCGAGCTGGGCTGGTCCATTTTGTCGGAGCTTCCCGACGGAGAGCTCAAGCGGATCAAGCCGGAGTTCATTCAGAAATACAAGAAGGGCCGCTCGGGCTGACGCCGCGCGCAGGGACGAAGGATCACCTATGGTACAGGAGAACATCCGCCCCACACGACTCGAGCTCATCCGCACCCGCCGACGGATCCGAGTCGCAAAGCGCGGCCTCGACCTGCTCAAGCTGAAGCGCTCCGCGCTCATCGTTGAGTTTTTTCAGCTGTCGAAGCAGGCGCTGGCGCTCCGCGGTAATCTCCAGAAGCGGATCGCCGCCGGCTATGCCGCGATCCGCGTAGCGGAGATGATGGAAGGCCCGACCCGTCTCGAGAACATCGCCATGCTCCTTCCCGACATTCGGCCGGTCTCGGTTTCGACGAAGAACGTGATGGGGGTCCGTACGCCCCGGGTCGACGGTGCTGCCTACGCTCCCGTCAGCGTGTCCTCGCTCCTCGACCTACCCACCTCGATCAACGAATCCGTTCGCCACTTTCAGGGGATCTATCAGGTCGTACTGGACATTGCCGAGAAGGAGAATGCCCTGCGGCGCCTCTTGAAAGAGATCGAGAAGACGAAGCGCCGCGCGAGCGCCATCGAGAATGTGCTCGTTCCTCGTCTCGAGTCCACCGTACGCTACATCAAGTTCCGGTTCGACGAACTCGAACGGGATGCGTTCGCCATGCTGAAGACCGTGAAACGCAAGATGGAGCGCGAAGAGGAGGCCGCGCAACATGCTGGCATACCCGCGTAATCTCAACACCGCCCAGCGACGATTCCTCTGGGTGATGCGGATCTCGTTCTTCGTGAAAGTAGGAGCCTTGGTCGGTCTTCTGTTCCTTCTCAAGTTCCTTGGAGTGATCTAACGAATGCCCGAGACGCCGATCGACGTACCGGCCGGAGCCACCGACGAGGGCTCGATCGCGACACTGAAACGCCTCAAGCAGATCGAAGGTGAGGTCGACGAGCAGCTGGAGAAAGTCCGCGCGGAGGGGGAACGCATGCTCGCCGAGCAACGCGCCGCGGCCGAGGCCGGGGTGGCGAAAGCACGCCAGGATGCCGAGCAATTGCGAAACGCGACCATCGAGGCCGCGCGCCGTGAGGCTGAGGCAGAGGTCGCTCGCATCCTCGCCGAAGGGACCATGGAGGCCTCCCGGATCGTTCACCGCAGCCCCAAGGACATCGAGGCGCAACGGGACCCTATCTGGGACCAACTTTTCGGAGAATTCAGGTCAGGGAGTAAGAGCGGGGACTAGCGGTGCCGTTCCTTCGCCCCGTCCCGATGGTCAAGGTGGGCCTCATCGGGCTCCGTAGCGACCAGGAGCTCGTTGTCTCGGTACTCTACGACCTCGGGATCGCCCAGATCGAGCCCTTGAGCAAGGCCGCTCTCGAAGTACTCGCCCCCGAGCGTCCTAGCGAAACGGCGCGCGCCGTGGGAGAGCAACTGATCCGGTTCCGGGGACTTCGGAGCGCACTCCCCGCGAGCTCCGCCGGACCGCCCCGCTCGTTCGCGCAGCTCTCGGATGTCATGGAAGTGACCCAACGGGTCACGATCGACCAGGAGGTAGGCGAGCTGTCCCGGGAGGCGGACCAACTCACGACCGAGCGCAAATCCGTGAGCGACCAGCTCGAATTGCTCGACCGCTTTGCGTTCTATTCCGACCGCTACGAGTACCTCCATGCGAAGAACGCCTTTGCCTTCTTCGGGGAGACATCGCCCGAGGTCTATCGAAGGCTTCGCGAGGAGGTTCCCCAGCTCGGCGAGTCCCAATTCCTAGCGCGGCCCAGCGACGAAACCGTGCGGTTCATTGTTGTGATCCGTAGCGATCAGGCGGAGGCCGCCAGCCGTCTCGCCCAGCAGAACGGAGTCACGCTCATCGCCGTTCCCGCGTGGACCGGAACTCGCCAAGAGGTCCTTCCCCAGCTGGAGGAGCGAAGGGCCGGTATCGACCGCCGCCTCGCCGCGATCCGTACGCGACTCGCCGAGATCTCGCGGGAATGGTACCCCACCGTCGTCCTGCTCGAAGAGGCGCTGGCGATCGAGAATCGCAAGCTCGAGGTCTACGCCCGATTTGGGGCGACGGAGAGGACGTTCGCTCTCGAGGCGTGGGTTCCCCAGCGTTCTCGGGACCTTCTCGAGCGCCGGGTCACGGAGGCGACGCAAGGTCGGACCTACAGCTACGCTATACCCACAGCGGAGGAGCCTCCGACACTTCTCGATAACCCGAGAGGCATCCGGTGGTACGAGTTCTTCATCCGGTTCTATTCGCTCCCCGAGTCCACGGAGTGGGATCCTACCTGGATCTTTGCCTTCACGTTCACGATCTTCTTTGGGTTCATGCTGGGGGACTTCGGCTATGGTCTCGTGATCCTCCTCATCTGCCTCTGGATGATCCGGGGATTTCCGGGACGGCAGGTTCTCCCGAAGAGCATCAAGAACTTCGTCAAACGCATCATGAGCCCCTCGGGGATGCAGAAGCTCGCCTATGCGCTCATTCCCGGGTGCTTGCTGGCGATGGGACTGGGGGTGTTCTATGACGAGGTCTTCGGTTTCCAGGTGTTCCACGGCCTGTTCCCGGGCTACCACGGCATCGACCTCATCGCCCCGCGCAACGTCGCCGAGCTGCTGCTCCTCGCCGGCTACGTCGGCGTCGGGATGGTCGTCTTCGGCTTCGCCCTCGGAGCTCTCAAGGAGTACTTCCACCATCGCCGCCGCGCGGCCGCGGGAAAGATCGGGGCGATCGCCTTCGCGATCGCACTCACGTGGGTCGGCCTCGCGCTCCTTCGTTCGAAGGCGAACGGGGGGCTCGGCTATCTCAGCCCGACCCACAACCTCCCGCTCTATGGGGTCTATCCCACGCTGGCGTTGGGACTCGCCGTCATGCTCTACGGGGAAGGGATACAGAACGCCACCATGGGCCTCATCGAAGTGCTGAGCCACATCCTCTCGTACACGCGATTGGTCGGGATCCTGTTGGCCTCCGTGATCTTGGCGCTGGTCATCAACCAGGTCTCGTTCGGGTTCTTCCATTCGGGCAGCATCGGATTGTTCGTGGCCGGCCTGGTCATCCTCGTGATCGGCCAGTCGTTCAACGTGATCCTGGGAGTGTTCGAACCCGGGATTCAAGGGGCTCGGCTCATTTTCGTCGAGTACTTTTCGAAGTTCTACACCGGAAACGGCCGATCCTTCCGGCCGTTCGGGTCGATGCGGAAGTATACCATTCCGCACCATGCGGAGCCGACCCCGATCCTCGGAGCGAAGCCCCCCTCCTGAGGAGAACGCGCCTGCCGGGACGGCGTCAGATCGTCACCTGCGTCAAGACCAGCGTCGCCGACAGTTCCTCATCGGGCACGCCGTAGAGCTTCCCGTAGATGATGCGTCGAAGGTCCGCTCGTTCGAGTTCCGACAGAAGGAGGAACGTAAAGAGGATCGCGAGCGAGAGAGGATAGGATTTCATTCGATTGAGCTCGGCGATCGCACGTTCGCGTTGCAAGGCGACCTCGTAGCCCGTCAGGGACCGGTTGGCCTCGTACATTGAGTTCCCGTTGACGAGGCTCGGGTACCGGGGCGTGAACCGGCTCACGATCTCGGGAACCCCCCGTGAACCGTAGAGGTCGGGTACCTGGGCGCGCGCGATCTCGCCCCCGTCGATGAACCGGTGGGACACTTCCTCGGCCGGGACGTCGGCGTCCTTCGCTTTCAGGAGCAAGAGGAGGTTACGCACATCGATCTCGGACTCGAGGAACTTGCGGACGACCCCTTCATCCCCCTGGAAGAAACGAGTCGCTTCGAACACGCGCTGGTAGTACTCGCGGTCCAACGCGACCAGGAGGGGGAAGATGTCGTGGCTCTGGGCATACCGGTCCATGAGCGGGAGAAGAGCGCCACCGTACCCGAAGCGCACGAGGGACTGGGCGATGGCCTCGAGCGTGGGCTGCTGAAGCAGGAGGCGAAAATCGTCGAGCGTCATCGTGCCTCCGGCGAAGCCCGCGGGGACGTCGCGGCTGGAGACGAGGAAGGGTTCGGCGTCCGAGACGGGGCGCCCCTGCGCTTTGGCCGACAGGATCAGTTCGAGGTTCTGGATGTCCCACTTCCGCAAGTACGCCGCCACCGCCGGCTTTCCGGCGAACGGGGCCGCGTCCAGGGCGAGCCGATTCCGTTTGACAAAGGTGCGGTTGATGGCGATCTCGAGTAGGGTCGCGCCGGAGTAGCTGGCGGCGGCCTGCACCAGCTCGGTCCCGTACGGGGTGGACTCGAGCCGTTTGGTGATCTCGCCAATGTCCTTGGCACTGAAGAGACCGTTGAGAAACTCACGCCCCACGAACAACGGGAACTGGACCTTGAGACGGCCCAACGCACTCGCGTATGGAGACCCGGCCATCGGCGCTCCCCGGCGGCTACCCCATCAGGACGGAACGAACCTTGTCCTCGCGGAGACGGAGCAGTTCATCGAAGGAGAGGTTGAGCCGGCGATCGCCGTTGGGCGTCTCGGCGATGAGGCCGCCCATGATCGGAGCGGGCGTTTTCGAGAGGGACTTTCCGGCGATCGATTCCAGGGTCGACTGGTCCTCCTTGCGGCCCGAGATGCGGATCGGCCCGCCGAGGACCTCTTGGGCGGACTGGTACATTTTCTTCAGAAGCTGGCCATACTCCTTGGTGCGGGTATATTGCTCCAGGAGGTTACGCACTTCGGCGAGCGCGTCCTCCATCTCCCGCTCCCTCGCCTCATCGATGAGCTTCCGTGCCTGGAGTCGAGCGCTCGCTAGTTTCTGGGCCCGCTCCCGCGCGATGGCGGAGGTGGCCATCCGCTCGTTCTCTTCGCGAACCAGAGCCAACCGCTGTTCAAGGTCGGTCGCGATGTTCGCGCGTTCCCCTTCGATCCGGGAGCGTTCCTTGGCGAGTTCCTCTTGCGCCCTCGCTTGGATTTCCTGAACCAGCTGGTCGAGGCCCATGCGCCGGACCCAGGGCTCAGAGGATCTGGAGGAGGAGGATGATCCCCAGCACGAACCCGATGATCCAGAGCGTCTCGGGAATCACGAAGAAGAAGAGAACCTGACCGAACTTTTCCGGCTTTTCCGCGATGATGCCCATGCCGGCCGCACCAATCCCGGACTGGGCCATTCCTGTCCCGATGAGCCCGCCTGCGATGGCGATGCCCGCTCCGACGGCGAGGATGGCGGAACCGACATCGACGACCATAGGTCCGTTTACCCGGCCGCGCATTGAGGCCCCCTATATAACACGAAGCCGTAGAATGGGGCGTTCGCCCCGGGACGGTCGTCCGGCGCGGCTCGCTAGCCGAATCATCTCGGATAAACGAATTATAGGCTCCCGAGCTCGGATGCGTGATTCCCATGAGCGGAGAATACCAGCAACTGTCCGACGATCTCGTTCGCGACCTCGAGCTTTCGCACGTCCCGGTCCAGATCTCGTACATGGACCAAGCTCCTCCGGGAATCCCGGAACATCCCGGGCATTCCCCTTCCGTCTGTACCTTCTTTGCGGAGGGGCGCCGCGGTGGGTTCTACGCGGACCTCGAAGCCCACCAAGCGTGCGAGATCGGGGCGTTCGTCCTGGGCGTCGCTCCCGAGGGGGACGTCGGTCAGCGCCTCATGACGACGGTCGGCACGATGCAGAACGAAGGCTACCTTGCCCCGGGTGACGAGGGCCGCATTCCACGGAACGAGAAGGCTCCACGGTACGTCGCCTATGGTCCGCTCGGTTCTCTTCCCATGGAACCCACGGCGGTCCTAATGTTCGCTACCCCGAAATCCGCGATGCTCGCCATGGAGGCAGCTTCGGGCCCCGTCCCCATCAATGGCCGACCCATGTGCGCGATCGTCCCCACCTTGAACCAGGGTGCGTCGGTCGCGATCTCCCCCGGATGCATCGGCTCGAGGATCTACACGGAGATGGGAGACGGCGAGATGATCGTCGGGGTTCGAGGCGACCATCTCAAGCCCTTCGCCGCCAAGGTCCGTACGATCCGAAGCGCCAACGCTGCCGTGGCCGCTGAGACGGAGCGCCGCAAGGAAGCGGCGCGGAAGGCGGGCGCGGGGCCGACTCCCTAACGCAGTTGGGCCAGGTCCGCGGCGACGTTCGGGTTCTGGGCGAGCGCCACCGGCTCTCCCCCGTCGACCGTGTAGAGGAGTGCCATCAGGAAGTACGCCGCCGGGGCGACGGCCGTCCACGCGGCACCGGTCTCGTTGAGGATCGAGGGTAGAACGACGCTAGGGGTCAGACCGGCGAGCGGCGCGGGGGCGACCAATGTGCCCGTATGCGCGTAGCTCCCGCCGATCACGAGGAACGGGATGGCCGAATCCAAGTCATAGGCGCTCACGTAGGCTTGCTCGGTACACGAGCCCGTGGTGGGTGCCGTGATGGTGTTGGCGTTCGTGGATTCGCGCACGTCGAGATCGACCCAGGGGCTCGACAACTGGGCATCCGCGAGGACCACCTCGGGAGTGGCCGGGTACACGTCCGAGGTCGTGGAGTGACCGAGCGTCGTCCCCGAAACGTTGCCGACCTTGCTGAGCGCGGCCAAAATGGCCCAGCTCGAGGCGGAACAGTACGGGCACGCGACCGACCCCAGGAATAACGCGACGGCCCGATCGTCGACGGACCAGGCCGCGTTGGGGAGCTTGACCCAGCCCTGGGGCGCGGCCTGGGTGTTGGGTGTTAGAACTGGGCAGCCCTGCGCCAACGCGGCTGCCCCCAGAGTGCCGGCCACCACGAGACCTGCGACGGAGCCCACCAAGAGCGATGTTCGGTACGACCGTGTCCAGCGGGGGTGCACTCGAAACAACCCGAACGCGAGCAGGAAAACCGAGACCGCCCACAAGATTCCTAAGAGGGGGATCGCCGGAACGTAGACCCCGACGGGCGAGGCCAGAACGTAGGCGAGGACGAACCACGCCGAGAAGAACGGGGCCAGAAGGTAGCCGATTCGTGCGAGGGTCCACCGGCGCGGTCGGGAGAGGTTCGGACCGGTTGCTCCCTCCGCGCCGGGTCCCTTCCTCGTATCTCGTTCGCGACGGTAGTAGATCGCCCGAAGTGACGCGCCCGGCTGGTCGGGAAGAGGTTCCGGTCGGAAGTTCGCCTGGGGGTCGCGGGCGATGCGATCCCAGTCCCACCCCTGGGACCGCCTCTCCTCGACGTACTCCCAATTGACCACGACGGGCTCACCGCACCATCGCGCTAAATCCCTTGGCGGCCCCGAGTTCCACCGGACTAATACGGGCCTCCGCCTCCGTCGACCCGATGCAAATCACCTTCCTGGGAACCGCAGGTTCCTGGCCCACCAAGGACCGTTCGGCGAGCGCCATTGCGCTCGACACCGAACGAGAGCTCGTTCTCCTGGACTGCGGCGAAGGGACCCAGCGACAGTTCTTCCATTCCTCGGTCTCGTTCATGAAAGTCCGCCGCGTCTTCATCACGCATTTCCACGGGGACCACTTCCTTGGTCTCCCCGGGCTCATTCAGAGCATGTGCCTCAACAACCGAACCGACCCTCTCGACGTCTATGGGCCTCCCGATGCGAAAGGGATGATTCAGCGGGTGCTCGAGCTGGGCTACTTCACGCAACGGTTTCCGGTCGAGGTCCATCCGCTCGCTCCCGGGGCGTCCGTCGAGCTCGACAGCTACACAGTTCGTTCGGCGCCCGCCGACCATCCGGTTCCGGCGCTCGCCTATCGCATCGAGGAGCATCCCAAGCGGGGTCGATTCGATGCCGAACGAGGTCGCGCGCTCGGCCTCAAGGGCGCGGATTTTCGCCTCCTCGAGAAAGGGGAATCAGTGCGCGTGCAGGGCCAGGAAATCCACCCCTCCGATGTCATGGGACCACCGCGGTCCGGTCGTTCGATCGTCTACTCGGGAGACAGCGCTCCGAGCGACCCGATTCGGAAGCTCGCCCATCGAGCGAGCCTTCTGATCCACGAGGCCACCACCGCGAAAGACCTGGAGGGCGAAGCGAACCAGTGGGGCCATTCCTCCGCGCGTCAGGCGGCCCAGCTGGCAGCGGAGGCCGAAGTGGAGCAACTGTTCCTCACCCACTTCTCCTCCCGCTACAAGGACGTTCAAGTGCTGGAGGAGGAGGCGCGCGAGCTCTTTCCGACGGCAGTAGCCGCTCGGGACCTCGCTGACCATCTCATTCGCCAGCTATGATCCGGGCCGAGCTTCTCCTCACCGACCTCGAAGAGGTCGCAACGCTGGACCGGGGGCCCGTGCCTCGCACGGGGGCACGGATGCGAGAGCTCGGTCGAATACCGGACGCCGCGATCGGGATGGATGCCGGACGCGTCGTCTACGTCGGACCGAGTCGAGGGGTCGGACGCCGTGTTTCGCTGCGACGGGGAGGGCAGCGTCGGTCGCTGCGGGGGCACGTCATCGTTCCGGGCTTCGTGGACGCGCACACGCATCTCCTCTTTGCCGGCGAACGCAGCTCCGAAGTGAGCCAGAAGATCGACGGAAAGAGCTACCTCGATATCGCGCGGTCGGGGGGAGGGCTCTTCTCGACCGTCCGAGCGACCCGCCGCGCGGCGTCCTCGGACCTCCTTACGCAGGCCCTCGGGCGACTCCATCGAATGCAGAGTTACGGCACGACCACGGCGGAGGTCAAGAGCGGCTATGCTCTCACGCACGCGGGAGAAATCCGGCTCCTTTCGCTGATCCCTCAACTGGAACGCCGGTCTCGATTGCGTCTCGTTCCGACCTTTCTGGGAGCCCACGCTCGGCCGCCGGAGTTCGCCCATCGCCCCGAAGAGTACGTTCGTGCGATGGTGCAACGAACCATCCCTGAGGTGGCCCGTCGGGGTCTCGCACGATTCGCGGATGTGTTCTGCGAACCGGGGTTCTTCTCCGCGTCCCAGTCCGAACGGATCCTCCGGGAAGCGGGAGCTAACGGGCTGGGAGCGAAGATCCACGCGGACGAGTTCGTACCGAGCGGAGGGGCTCGCTTGGCCTCACGACTGGGAGCCCGGTCCGCGGACCACCTCTTGGCCACGCCACCGGCGGACTTCGACGGATTGGCGAAGGCGGGGGTTACGGCGGTGCTGCTCCCGGTGACCCCGTTCGCTTCCCTTTCGAAGCACGCGAGCCCCGGGCGCCCGTTGATCGACGCGGGGGTTGCCGTCGCCCTTGGCTCGGACCTCTGTCCGAACTCATGGGTCGAGTCCATGCCGACGGTCATGGCCCACGCCGTCTACTCCGCGCGACTCACGCCGGCGGAAGCGTTGACCGCCGCGACGATCAACGCCGCCCATGCGATCGGAGAAGAGGAGCACGCCGGGCGGATTTCCGCGGGTCGGGAGGCCGACCTGGCAGTGTTCGAACTCCCGTCGGTCGAGCACATCGCCTATCGTATGGGCGTCGTTCCGGTCGAAGTTTATCGTCAGGGAATACGAATTTCTCCGAGGTAAATGCGCCCCTAAATTCAAATAGGAGCGATTTCCTTCTCGCCGGTAGAGGGCCACCCACATGGCGGAACGCGTCGGAAAAGAGCAGATTACACGAGAGAAAGGATACCTGTACTACTTGGGGAAGGATGGATACCTGTGGAAAACCCCAACAAAGCTTAACAAATCGGGACGAAAGGGTAGGGTTGGAACGGAAAAGGTGACGCGCCAGGACGGCTACATGTATTTCCTGGACAAGAAGGGCTACGTTGCACGGGCCCGGATGAAGAACGCCTAAACGGGTCGTACGCGCCCCTCGGCCCCTCCCATCTCTGGGAGGGGCCGCACACTTTCTCTTTCCACCTTCGAACTTTTGTAGAGCTCCCGCGCTCGGTCGATCGATGGTGTGCCGTAACGACCCGGACGACCCACGGAAATGCGAACGCTGTGGAGAGTTCCTTTGGGTCAGTGAGGACGGGCTCTTCTGCGGCGATTGCGGGGTCACGATGCCCTGCACGATGCGGCTACTCCCTCCTCCCACCGAAGCGAAAGTCGAAGGACGGGATGTCCATTCTCAGCGAACGTCGGGTTGACAACGTTCCTCTCCCATCGTCGCGCGTGCTGTAGCGTCGCGACGTTTTTTCCGCAACTCCGGCGCTACGAAAACGTGCCTCGCGCTCGAGTCGGACCAACGTTGCTTATAATGCGACGGCGTTGGCGCCCCCCGGAGGGTCAGCGATCCGTGGTGGAGCAACCGACCCTGCGACGAGATCCATACTCCCTCGCTCGTGACGGCTCTTCGACTGGACCGTTTCATCGCCTCGGGGACCGGGTTCATACGGCGCGGGGCTATGGTTAAGTCACTGCCCCGTTGACACGACGTCCTCGAGGCATCTCGAAGAATCACGTTCCATGGCAGTAGCTCGCAAACGCCCACAGATCACCCCGGACGATTCCGCACGCCCCAGCGTTAGGAATGGTCGTGAACCGATTCCGGTTCCGCGCCTGGTGCCGCGCGGAAAGACCGCCTTCGACACCATCAGCTGGCGTCTGCATGACGCGATCATCAAGAACGCCGAAGGAAAGGTCATCTTCGAGCAGAAGGGCATCCGCGCGCCGACGACGTGGTCCGAGAATTCGGTCAACATCGCCGCGTCGAAGTACTTCCGCGTCATCGGCGGCCGGCGCGAGGACTCCGTCGACGGGATGATCCGGCGCGTCTGCCACTGGATCGCCGAAAAGGGTCTCGAGCTCGGCTACTTCGATACCTCCGAAGAATCAACCCAGCTCGAGGAGAGTCTCAGCTACCTCATGGTCCAGCAGATGGCCGCGTTCAACAGCCCGGTCTGGTTCAACGTTGGTGTCCGCCACCCTCCGCAGTGTTCTGCCTGCTTCATCCAGTCCGTCCAGGACGACATGGATTCGATCCTTCAGCTCGCTACGAGCGAGGGACGCCTCTTCAAGGGAGGAAGTGGCACGGGCTCCAACCTCTCCGCGCTACGCGGGAGCCACGAACGACTCAGCGGCGGGGGAATCGCCTCGGGACCAGTCTCGTTCATGCGTGCGTTCGACGCGATGGCCGGTGTCATCAAATCCGGTGGCACGACGCGACGCGCGGCGAAGATGGTCATCCTGAACCTCGACCATCCCGACATCGTCGACTTCATCGAGTGCAAGGTCCGCGAGGAAGACAAGGCCCAAGCGCTCATTCGCGAAGGCTTTTCCTCCAATTTCGACGGGACGGACGCGGACTCCGCCTACGCCTCCATCGCCTACCAGAACGCGAACCATTCCGTCCGCATTCCGGACGCGTTCATGGAGGCCGTTCTGCAGGGAGGCACCTGGAAGACCTACCACCGGACCGACCATGCGGTCGCGGCGACGTTCCAGGCGCGGGACCTTTGGCGCAAGCTTGCCTACGCCGCGTGGCGATGCGGAGACCCCGGAGTGCAGTTCGACGATATCACCAACGACTGGCACACGTCCCCGATGTCGGGTCGGATCAACGCGTCGAACCCCTGCAGCGAGTACCTCTTCCTCGATGATACCGCGTGCAATCTCGCCTCCATCAACCTCCTCAAGTTCTTGGATGGTCAGCACCGCTTCAACCTCGAGCTCTTCCGCGATGCGGTTCGCACGATGGCACTCGCGATGGAGATCCTGGTTGACGCCTCGAGCTATCCGACCGCCCCCATTGCTCAGAACTCGCACGACTTCCGACCGTTGGGATTGGGCTATGCTAACCTGGGCGCACTCGCGATGCATTATGGTCTTCCGTACGATTCCGATGCGGGCCGGACCCTCGCCGCGGCGATCTCGGCCTTCCTCTCCGCCGAAGGATACCACATGTCCGCGGAGATCGCGAAGCGGATGGGTCCGTTCCCGGGGTTCGACCGCAATCGTTCCCCGATGCTTCGGGTGATGGGAAAACACCTCGCCGCGTCGGAACGCATCCCCACGGACGATGCTCGACTCACGAGCTACGTTACAGCCGCCGTCGACCGCTGGCGCGACACCGTGAAGGCGGGGGAATTGTGGGGCTACCGCAACGCCCAGATCTCGGTCATCGCTCCGACCGGGACCATCGGCCTTCTCATGGGATGCGACACCTTGGGTCTCGAACCCGAGCTCTCGCTCGTCAAGATCAAAAACCTGGTCGGCGGCGGCACGATGCGCATGGTCAACCGAAGCGTGGAGGACGGCCTCGTGACGCTCGGCTATACCCCCGAACAGATCACCCAGATCAGCCGCTACATGGAGTCGACCGGAACGATCGAGGGTGCCCCCGGACTCGCCTCCGAGCATCTCTCGGTGTTCGACTGCGCGCTCGCTCCGATGGGCGGGAACCGCACGATCTCCCCGACCGGCCACCTTCGGATGTTGGGGGCGGTCCAGCCGTTCCTCTCCGGCGGCGCATCCAAGACGATCAACCTCCCCAACGAAGCGACGGTCGAGGACATCGAGAAGATCTATCTGGAGGCCTGGCGCATGGGCATCAAGTCGGTCGCACTCTATCGTGACGGCTGCAAAGCCTCGCAACCCTACGAGACAGGGAAGGGAAAGTCCGGGGTCGCGGGTGCGGCTCGCGCGCCAATCCGTGAGAAGCTTCCCGATGACCGGAAGGCGATCACCCACCACTTCCAGGTCGGTGGTCACAAAGGGTACGTGACCGTGGGTCTCTACCCGGATGGCCGCCCCGGCGAAGTGTTCTTCCTCGTCACGAAGGAAGGGTCCACCGTCAACGGACTCATGGATTCGTTAGGGATCTCCATGTCCATGGCCCTCCAGCATGGTGTACCACTCAAGGACCTCGTACGGAAGCTCGCCCACATGCGTTTCGAGCCGGCGGGAGCGACCAACAACCCGAAGATCCGCTTCGCCAAATCCATCCCTGACTACGTGGCGCGCTGGCTGGCGCTGGAATTCCTCACCGAGGAGGAGCGCAGGGCCATCGGCCTCGAAGGGAACAGCGAGACGAATGGGCAGAACGGCAGCACGACGCCCGCGAAGTCGGACCCGGTGGCTCCCTCCACCTTCGGCACGCGTTCCTTGGAAGCGTTCGTGGGGTCCGGAACGGGCGGCGGCATCAGCGAGGACGCCCCCAGCTGTTACCTCTGCGGCGGCATCATGGTCCGTTCGGGCACCTGTTACGCCTGCACCGTGTGCGGCTCGACGAGCGGTTGCTCGTAGTCACCTATCGGGAAGATCCGGACGTCGACGGGGCCGAGCTCGACGGAGTGGGCTCCGCGGAGACCGGCGAAGCGGTCGCACTGGCTCGGGTCTTGGCGACCAACGGTCGAACCGGCGCAGGAGCGGCCTTCGGCGCCTTCGCTTGCGCGAACTTGGTGAGCGAGCCCAACATCAGTTCCTGCTGGCCCGGGTACACATCAGTAAGCTCGCGTTTCTTGTGGTCCGCGAACACCTTCTGGGGATAGCGTCGGATCCCGAAGTTCATGAGCGCGGTCAAGATCGGCCAGACATCCTGGCCCGCGTCCGTGAGCACGTAGTAGGGATTTCCTTCGCTATCGAGTCGCCTCGCCAAGATCCCTTCGTTCACGAGCTCCCCGAGGCGCTTCGTTAGGGCGCGTCCCGTGAGACGAGGATGGCTCTTCAACACCTGATTGAAGCGAACCGTCCCACGGATCGCGACCTCGTAGAGAATGGGAAGCGTCCACTTTCGACCGAGCACGGCCCAGCTCGCTCGCATCGGCGACGTGTCGAACTCGACCTTGGAACGGATGGGCACAGTCTTCGGGAGGAAGGACGGGGTAAAGAACCTAAGCTGGACACCCTCGTTCTCCCGGGACGTCGGGGCGCCAGCGGCGGGTTCGGTCCACCCTAGGCCAGCGCATACCGGGCGAGGGCTACGATATCGGACAACGGCACGGCTCCCTTTTCCCCCTTCGCTGCGAGCGACCAGCGAGCGCGGATCGCGCCCGCATCGAACCCTGCGACGTCGCGGGCCGAGTGCTGGGTGAGGGACCCCGGGATGCCTCGTTCATCGACCTCGAGAACGAGCACGAGCGCTCCCAAGGGTCCCGAATCCGTGATCACCTCCCTCGCGCCGGCGACAGATCGCACCACGACCCGCGCCTCCTCGTCGTTCAAATGGGCTACACGGATCGTACCGACGTCCATCGGGGACGATCGTCCCTTCGTGCGTTGGGCCCTTCCCGCAACGCGCCATTGGATCGCGGAGCCCGCGCGACGGAATCGTGACAACAGCCCGGGGTCCACAGGCCATGCCGCGTCGCTCATCCGCCCGCCCGGGGAGCCCGCCGCCACAAGAGGCAATCCGGCCGAACCACGCAGGGCCCGCACACGGTGATGTCGCGCGTCTTTGGACAATCGCCGGAGATGCCGGTATGGCACAGGACGAAATCGTACTTGATCGGGTCGTTGGGGTCGATCCGTTGCAAGGCCTGGGTCACGTCTTCCACGGCCGCCCAGCCGCGGGTTTTTCGTTGCGTGAGCCCGAGGTGATACGCGATCCAGAACACATGGTGGTCGAGCGGCACCTGTAGAGCGGCTACCGGTACCTGATGCCATACGCCGAGGTCCGGATAGTCGGTCCTGACCATCCAGCGAACGAAGAGCGCGGCACGCTTGCAGGGGCTCCGACCGTCATCGAGAGGGCTTGGGAAGAGCCGGGCGTACCCGGGGGGTGGTGCCTCGGTGGACCCCGGGCCTGCGCGCAACCGGCGGGCCAGCCCATCGAGCCCTCCCGCGAACCCTCCCTCGCGAAATCCTTCCATGAATACGTTCTCGATAGAGCCCTCGTCCGAACGTATGTCGCCCACGGTCTGGGCGAGGAAATGGAGTTGGTCCCCCCGTATCCACCGGTGCCGGAACGTTCGGAGACCCACGGGGATCCCGCGCGAAGGGGCCCGATCCACGTAGGTAAGGAGGTCGGTTCCTATGGCTTCCTGCCAGCGTGTGAACGCGTGACGGATCGAGGTCGTCGTCCCTATCGCCAACGTCGCGGCGAAGAGGCCCGCGACCTCGGCAGCGGCCGGCTCGTCCCGGTACGGTCGAACGCAAGAAAGGGGATCCTGGGCGAGCGACCGGTCGAATGGGAAACGTCGATACAGCTCCGCCATGTGCGCCGGAAGCTCGGGGGTCGGGCGATGCGGCCGCGGCACGCTCCGCATGGCCGATGCACAGGCTTTACGATTGCCCGTGGGCAGCTGGCCCGCCGGGGTAAGTAGCTCGACTCCCTAGAGGAGGGTGTGTGGGGTTCGGCCCAGCTCCTGGCGCACGGGATTGACCGTTCCTGGCTCGAACGGAGGATGCGTACCGACCCCGTCGTGCATGCGTTTGCGGTGTGGGATCTCCTGCACGCGCCTGACCGTGTTCGCTTCGTGTCCTTTCGCAAGGGCGATGCGACGACGGGCTACCTTCTCATCTGGCAGGGCAACACGTCGTATCCCGTCGTCCACTGGGTCGATGCTCCGCGCGCCTCGGACGAGCTGGCCGAGGCTCTGCCCGAACGCCCCTTGGTGGCCGTGGTCCCTCCTCACGCTCGCGCCGCGGTCGAAGCACATCGGGGTCCGGTCCGGTCCTACCCTGTCGAGCTCCTCATCCACCCTCGCTCGACGCCCGTCTCCACGGAGCCTTCCCGAACGTCCCGTCGCCTGACACCGGCGGATGCGAACCGGCTCCGGGACTTCGTGCGGACCCCGAACGACCTCCTCCTCTCGACGTACCCCGCCATGGATCTAGCGACCACGCACGTGGTGGGCTCGTTCGAGGGAGGCGACCTCGTGGCCGTCGGCCGTGCCGCGGTCGAGCTCCCGGCCGTCTGGATCCTGAGCGGGATCTACACGCATCCCGACCACCGAGGCCGCGGCCACGGGACAGCGGTGACGGCCGCCCTTACGGGAGCCGCTCACGCGGAGGGTGCGGCCGGGGCGTTGTACGTGAGGACCGATAACGCGCCCGCGCGTCGGGCCTACGCCACCGTGGGCTATCGATTCCACTCGGAACGGTACTGGCTCGACGCCGGAGCCCATGCGGAACCCTAGGCCGAGTGGTTCAAGTCTACGTCCCGTTTCGGCCTTGGGCCTTCATGACGGAGAACGCCGAGGCGGCCGCGATCCTCAACAGCATCGCCGACCTTCTCGACCTCGCCGGCGAGAAGTTCAAGCCCGAGGCGTACCGTCGCGCCGCGCGTTCGATCGAGTCGCTCCCCGAGCCGCTCCGTCGGGTCGCGGCCCGGGGAGGGCTCGGGGAGATCCCGGGCGTTGGGGAAGCGATCGAGGAGAAGCTCCGAGAATTCCTGAGCGACCATCACATCAGCTACTACGACCGTCTCCGGCAGGGGTTCCCCGCCGGGCTCATCGAGCTCATGCAACGTCCCAACATCGGCCCCAAGACCGCACGCCGGTTCTGGACCGAACTCGGGATCGAGGGCCCCCGGGAGCTCGCGGCGGCCATCCAGGCGGGTCGTCTCAGCAACGTGAAGGGTTTCGGAGCAAAGAAGATCGAGCTGTTCCGCTCCGCGGCCGGCCTCGCGGGGGGAGCCGACCGACGCTTACCGTTCCTCGAGGCGTTTCCCATCGTGGAGGAGATCGTCGCGGCCCTGCGGGCGGGCGGCGGGGTCGAACGAATCGAGGCGGCCGGCAGCTTCCGCCGGTGCCGGGAGAGCGTTGGGGACATCGATATTCTCGCGACGACCTCCACACCGGATATCATACTACACCGATTCCAGGAGCTTCCGGGAGTCGAGGACGTGAAGCTCGCGGGGGGGACGAAAGTGACGGTCGCCTACCGGGGCGGGCTGCAGGTGGATCTCCGAGTCCTCGAGCCGGCCTCCTTCGGCGCGGCGCTCCAGTACTTCACCGGTTCCAAGGACCATAACATCCGATTGCGGTCGATCGCTCGGGATGTGGGTCTCAAGATCAACGAGTACGGCGTCTTTCAAGGCGAGGCCCGTATTGCCGGGGCGACCGAGGAAGAGGTCTACGCAACCCTCAAGCTCCCCTGGATCCCGCCCGAGATCCGCGAAAATCAGGGAGAGATCGAGGCGGCCCGGGGTCGGACCCTGCCCTCGTTGATCTCGCCGGAGGAGATACGGGGGATCGTCCACTGCCACCTTCCCAAGAACGCTTCCGCGGAACGTCTCGACCGTTTACGCGAAGCCGCCCGTGAGCGACATTGGGAGTATCTCGGTATCGTCGTGAGCGAACTGCGCGAAGGCGTTCGCTCGTCCGTCCTCAGCGCCTCCGCACGCGAACGGTTCGCGAAGCTACGCGACGCGCCGGGGAATGGGCCCCGACTCATCGCGGTCGAGGAGGTCGATACCTCCTCTCCCCCCAAGGGTGGTCGTCGAGCCCTACCGGTCGACCTGACCGTTCAGGACGCGCGGGCCGTTTCGGGCACGTCGCCCTCCGAGGAATCGTCGACCCACGCCTCCTTGCTCGTTCATGCGGTGGCCTCGGGCCTGCGCGATGATTTTCATGCCGCTATCCGCCACGCGCGCGAACGAGAGTCGGCGCTTGAGGTCGTTCCCGAGGGTCTCGACACGACCGCCTTGCGGCAGTTCGTGTCCGAGGGTGGCTCGGTGGCTCTCGCTCCGGGTGGGGACGATCCGGCGGATCCCACCCGGTGGACGATCGTGGTCGGTCTAGCTCGACGCGCTTGGTGCACCGCTCCCCACGTCCTCAATACGCGAAAGCATCCGCCGCTCGAAACGGACCCGTCCGCCTAGGGATCTCTCCGGCGTTTCGTTTCTCCTGGACGGCGGGGTTCTTCTATGCCCTCGGGGAACGCAGATGTGTGCCCTACCGCGAGGAGTACCCGGTTCGTCGTATCCAACGGGGCGATCTCGACGATCCCGCGCCGGTGGCGAGGAGCTCGAACGCGGCGATCCCGGTCGCGATCGTCGTTCTCGTCCTGGGGCTCTACCTCGGCACCCTGACGGTCCTGGCACCGGCCCTCTTGGGCCTGCTCTGCCTCTTCGTGAGCGTATCGTTCCTCTCGGCGAGGCTCAACCCCTTCTCCATCGGCTTTTATCTCACCACCAAGCCGTCCTGGGCCTCGATCGGGGTCCTCGTGTTGACCGGCCTCGCGCTCATCGGTACAGCCTATCTCTACTGGAAGAATGGCATTGGCCCCATCCTTCCGAGGACTCTGGTCGTGGGTACCTAGCGACGGCTAGGGCTAGGCCGCGATCATCCGCTCGAGCGCCTGACGTGCCTTTGCCGCTGTCGCCGAGGGGACATCGATCACGAATTGGCCGAAGGCCAACGAGTCCCGGATATCGGCGAGGTCGATCTGCTTCATGTACGGGCAGACCGCGCCCTCGGACAAGGCGGTGAACGTCGTGGTCGGGTTCAGCCGACGCATTCGGTGGAGGATCCCGACCTCGGTCGCGACGAGCACTTCGGGGGCCCGGGTCTCCTCGGCGAACCGAACCATACCGTCGGTGGAGAGGATCCGGTCGACATGGGGAAGTGCGGCGGTGGAGCACCCGCATTCGGGGTGAGCGATCACCTCGGCCCCGGGATGCGTGGCGCGGGCGTGCGCAAGATCCTCGGGACGAAGCTTGGCGTGCACCGGGCAGTCCCCCGTCCACAGGTGCATGGCGCGGCCCGTCTTTTGGCGAACGTAATCACCGAGGAACATGTCCGGAAGGAAGAGGATCTCTTGCTCCGGCGGGATCTGGCTCACGATCTTGACCGCGTTCGAGCTCGTACAACAGTAATCAGCCTCGGCCTTCACGTCGGCCGACGTGTTGATGTACGCGACGACGACGGAGCCGGGGTGTTCGGACTTCCACGTTCGCAGTTGCTCCGCCGTGATCGAGTCCGCGAGCCCGCATCCGGCCTTGAGGTCCGGCAGAAGCACCGTCTTCGTGGGGTTCAGGATCTTCGCGGTTTCCGCCATGAAGCGGACGCCCGCAAAGCAGATCACGGGGTCTTCGGCGTCGACGGCCTTCCGCGACAGGTAGAGGGAGTCCCCGACGTAGTCCGCGACGTCCTGGACTTCCGGCAGCTGATAGTTGTGCGCCAGGATCAGGGCTCGGCGCTCGGATTTGAGCCGCTGAACCTCGGCTTCTAGGGACATGGTCTTCCCCCACGCAACGAGGGCGAGTTCGTTCTTAAGCCCGTGGGGAGCGCGCGGGACGGCGTCGCAGCGTGAGATGGAACGAGAGGGCGGGAGCGGAGTGGGTCAGCGAGCCTATACTCACGGCATCGGCCCCGGTCGAGCGGAACCGGGCTACGTTCTGAGGGGTGATCCCTCCCGAGATCTCCACGAAGGGGCGTGCGCCCGAGACCTCCGCGGCAAGCCGCCGAATCGCCGTTCGAGCCGCCCTAGGTGACATGTTATCGAGCAGCAGGGCGCGGGCACCGAGCTTGGCCGCCTCGACGGCCTGGTCGGCCGAGCGGACCTCTACCTGCGCCGGACGGCCCGTAGGAACGTCGCTCCGTGCCCGTGCCACGGCGATCCGGAGGGGTACGAGGGCGAGATGATTGTTCTTGATCAGGATGCCGCTTGCCAGATCGCGACGGTGCGGAAGGCCACCCCCCGCGATGACCGCTGCCTTCTCGAGGTCACGTAGTCCCGGGAGCGTCTTTCGGGTCGCGTAGATCCCGAGCGACGGGCCGTTGGCCGAACCGCCGGCGGCCCGTACGGCCTTCGCCGTGACCGTCGCGACACCCGAGAGATGCATGAGGAAATTGAGAAGGGTCCGTTCGGCGGAAAGGATCCGGCGGGCATCGCCCTCGAGCTCTAGCACCCGGGTGCCCTTTCGCACTCGGTCCCCGTCCTCGTGGAAGCTTCGTTGGCGGAGCCGCATGACCCGGGCTACCTCTCTCGCCGCGATCATGCCGGCGAGGACTCCCGCCCCCTGTGCCTCCACCAGCCCTACCGCTGGCACGGGACCCGGGAGGAGAAGCCGGGTCGTACGGTCGGAATCGGCGCGATCCTCGACGAGGGCGCGCTCTACCAGGGACCGAAGCTCCCGACGGTCCAGGAACGCGGAGGTCGGGGGTCGGCGCGACCTACGCACGGCTCGGCGCGGCCCCCTCGACCTGGTCCTTGAGCCGCTTCAGTTCCGGAGCGAGGTCGGGTCGCAAGCGTCCCAGTTCTCGCCGTTCGAGCTCGGATAATCGGCGCTGGGTCGTCGTTCGGTCCCCCCGGGCCCATGCGACCTCGGCCAAACGAAGGACCACGTCGACCTCATCGGCCGGGGCGTTGAGCTCACGGCTCAGCCGATAGGCGTCGAGGAGCTCCACTTCCGCGGGAGCGATCTGCTTCTGGTCGAGGAGGATCTTACCCGCGATGATCTGCGTTTGAATGAGCGCGAACCGGTCGCCGACCTGCTCTAAGATCTGACGGGCCCGTTGGTTCCGGGCCATCGCTTCATCGAGCCGTCCCTGCTCCCGAAGGAGGTCGGCGATGTTGAAGAGCGCCCACCCCACACGCCGGAGGTCGTGCGCTTTCTCCGCGAGCCGGACCGAATCGTCCAGAGCCTGGAGTCCCTCAGCAACCCGTCCGTGCTGGCTTAGCAGGACGCCGAGGAACATCTTCGCGTAGGCCGCTTCGGCGAGGTCGCCCTGCCGTTCCAGAGACTCGCCAGCGATGCGGGACGACTTGACCGCCTCTTCGAACCGCCCCGGGATCATGCCGAGCACGTTCGCGTGCCGCTGGGTCTCGAGGGCGATCTCGCGCTCGTCCCGCATGCGACGCGCGATGGAGAGCGCTTGGTCGTGATGGTGGAGCGACTCCTCGTACCGTCCGAGATAGTAGAGGGCCTCCCCCCGGATACGATGGACGGCGATATGGAGCGCCGAGCCCGCATCGTCGCCTACCTGTTTCACGAGCTGAGCGGTCATTCGGTCCGCCTCGTCCATCCTTCCCTCGTCGCAGAGGATGCGGGCGAGCGAAACATGCAACAGCCAGCGCTGCGGAGGGCGGGCGACCTCCATCAGTTTCGGACGATCGAGGACCTCGCGAAGGGCGCGCTCGGCCGCAGGGAGCTCACCCAGTCGGTCAAGCTGGATGGCGAGCAGCAGCAGGATCTCGAACTCCGCCTCGGGGTCGTAGGGCGTGGCGCGTCGAAGGCATTCGAGCGCCCGCTCGAAGTGGCTGCGGGCCACCTCATGTGCGAACGTGCCGGCGGCGAACTCACCGGCCGCCCGATTGTAGACGACGGCCTTGTCGTCGACCCGTCCCAAGTAGAAGTGCCGGGCGAGGGCATAGATCGTGGTCACGTCGGCAAATCCCGTCGCTTCGAGCGCCTCGGCCGCATGGCGGTGGAGCACGCGCCGGCGGCTCTCGGTCATGCTGCTGTAGATCTGCCCGCGCAGGTCCTCCCTCGCGAACTCGAATCGCTCGTCGGGTTGTTCCCGCAGAAGTCCGCGAGCGATGAGTTGCTCGGAGATCTCGGCGAGGCGCTCCTCCTCTTCGCCGCTCGCGCGGAGCCACAAGGGGAACGGGAATTCCTTTCCAAGAACGGCGGCGACGCTCAAGGCGCGTTGTTCTTCGTCGGCGAGGTCAGCGAGCTGGCGGGTGAGATACTCGCCCAGTTCGCGGGCCGGCGTATCGAGGAGGTTCCCGCCCCCGACGCGCTCCCTACGCGTGCGAAGGATCTGTTCAATGAAGAGCGGATTCCCTCCCGTCTGGGAATGCCAACGGGTGATCTCCTCGGGGTTGAGCTCGACACGCCCGTCGTAGAGGCGTACGAACTCCCCGAGCTCGGACGCCGTGAGCGGACGGAGAACGATCTCATCGGCCTTGGTTCCTCGTGCGACCCGCTCAAAGGTGATCTTGAGGAGCTCGGAAAGCGAGTCCCGAGGCAAGGAGGTGCCCACCAACCACAAGCGATGACCGCTGATCTGAGGGGCGAGGTACTCCAGGAACTCCAACGACGAGATATCGGCGGTATGAAGGTCCTCGAGCAAGAGGATGGTCGGCTGGACCTCGGCTCGGGAGAGGATGCGGTCGGCCAACTGGGCGAACATCCAGCTGTGACCGGCCTCGTCGCCGGAGGGACCCACCATTTCCTCGAGAATGCGTTCGTCCATCGTCTCGGTCTCGTCCGACCCGGAGTTGCCGTGGATCCCGAAAAGAGGCGACTCGGGGCCATCGGCCGGGACAACGAAGGCCAGCGGATGCGGTCGCATACCGGCCCGGCTCGGAAGCTCGTCCTCGGCGACGACGCTCTGGATCGCCTGGCGGATCAGGTGGAGGGGCGGTGGGTTCTCCAGCGCCGGCACCTTGCCGACCAAGACCTCCACGCCCCGGGCCCTGGCTTCCCGTGCAAGGGTTTGCACGAGGGTGCTCTTGCCAACTCCCACATCCCCCAAAAGAAGGCTGAACCCTCCTTCGCCGGCCTGCAACCGGTCGAGGTGGCGACGCAGCGATTCGAGGACTTCGGGCCTCCCGACGAACGCACGCGCCGTTTCTTCGCCGGGTGTCATCCCGGTTGAAAGGACGACAGGGCTATTTCATCGTCGGCCCGAAGGCGCCGGGAGGAACGGGAACGCGACCACTTTCGCGGGTACGACCCGCCCGTGCAGTTCCAGGCCGAGTTCGTTGCCGACCACCCCGATGCCGGGAGGGAGATAGGCGAGAGCGATCCCGACGCCGAGCGTCGGTGACTGGGTCCCGCTCGTGACCGTTCCTACGGTGGTCTCTCCCTGGCGCACGGGCGTCCCATGGCGCGGGATGGCGCCGGGCACATCGGTACGAAGTCCCACCAGACGAACCGGCACGCCGTCCCGCTGTTGGACCTCCATCGGAGGACGACCCACGAAGGGGTGGTCGAAGCTCACGAACCGATCCTGCGCAGCCTCGAGGGGTGTGTGGTCCCGATGAAAGTCCTGTCCTGAGAGCAAGTAGCCTTTCTCGAGCCGTAGGGTATCGCGCGCTCCCAACCCGCAGGGCACGACCTCGCGATCACGCAGCCGTTTCCACAGCGAAGCCACGTTGTCCGCCCCCACGAACACCTCGAAGCCGAGCTCACCGGTGTATCCGGTTCGTCCGACCCACACCGAGTGGGTGAGGTCCGTGGTAAAGTCCATCCCGAGGTCCCCCTCGGTTCTCGCGCGGCCGTCGGCCGTGAAGGGGAATCTACGGCCCTCATAGAACTTGAGAGGCGAGAGCGACCAACCGAACTCCTGCTCGAGAATCTCGCGAGAGGCCGGCCCCTGGACAGCGACGATCGCTACCTTGTGGTTCCATCGCTCGATCCGCGTGTCCGGCTTCCGGTGCTGGAGGAGGAGCTCGAACACGAACTCGGCTTGGCCCGCGTTCGGTACGGCAAGGAACCCAGGTGGTGGGTCGATGCCCGCGTCGAGACGGGTGACCAACAGGTCGTCCACGATGGCCCCGGAGAACTCGCAGAGGAACGTGTAGCGGCTCTGCCCGGGACGTAGGAGGGGAACGTTGGCCGTGGTACGGCGGGAGAGGAGGTCGGCGGCCGAGCCGCCGGTTAACGTAAGAATGCCCATGTGCGACACGTCAAACATGCCGGCGCGCGTGCGAACGGCCTCGTGCTCCGCGCGGATGCTGCGATAGTAGAGCGGCATCTCCCACCCCGCGAAGGGGACGAGATGCGCGTTGAGCTCCCGATGCAGGGTATTGAGTGGCGTCTGCTGGAGGGCCACCTCCGCCACCGGATTCGGGGCCGGCATGCCTCTCATGTCACAAGCTCCTTGAGACGATCTTCTTCCATGGCCCGTCGGATCTCGACCGCGAGACGGCGACCTGTGCTCATCGGCATTCGCCACAGCGCGTTCCCGTAGGGGTGGCCGAGGGCGAGATGAATGTTCGTGCCGCCTCCGATCCGTACGGCCACGTCGAACACCGTGAGGTGTCCGTCGGCGTCGACGCACGTCTGCAGGCAGAAGGGGCCTAGGATGCCGGGCGGATAATGCTCCCGGGCCGCCGTAACGAACCGCTCGCCGAGCTGGAACGCCTCCTCCAACAAGGATTCGCGGACGGTCAGCGTTCCGTGACCCACGACCGTGTATCGAGGGATCCGGGAAGACTCGGGGAGCTCCATCTGCTGGGCGGCGGGCAGGCGGACGAGACCATCCAACGAGCTTTCGCGTCGCTCATCCACCCCGAGAAGCTCGAGCGCCTCTGGGGCCGGGGCGATCGGCGAAGCGAAGAAGTTGAAATTGAAGACGGGTCCCAGGATGTAGCGTTCGATGCGCGCCGCCGCGAGGTCCCGCGGGTCGATGACGCCTTCGGCGCTGAGACGCGCAATCTTGCGCTCGTACTCGTCGAAGCTCGCGGCGGTAAAGAATCCGCGTTCCAAGCGGCGAGAGGCGTGGGGAAGTTTGACGATAACGAGACCGTCGATCTCCTGCGGCGTCGAAATGTGCTCGGGGGCTGGGATCCTAGCGTGCCGGAGGAGTGTATAGTAGTTGTCTCGCTCCCCCCGTTCTTCGATCCGAAGAAGCGCTCGCGATCCGACGAGGGGGACTCGAAGCTCGTTCTCGAGGCCCTCGATGGAAACGTAGGAACTCAACGCCCGGTTGGGAATGAGGAGAACGTTCTTCCGGCGCAGTCGTTCCTGCTCCGCCGGGGCGAGGATCTCCGAGAACTTGGCGTAGGTCCAAACCTCATCGACACAGCCTCGCATGAGCCGACCCGTGGGGTCCCGGATCGCTCGGAAGTACTGCGCATAGGTCCGCTCGCGACCCGCTTGGGCGAGGACGAGCGTGGGTAGTCCTTCGGTCGCGGCTCCGTCCGCGATGTCGAGAGCGGAATGGGATCCCACGGTGCCGACGGTCACATCGGAGCTGTACTCGTTGAGAAGCTCTTGCGCCTGGCTCCGCGGAAGCATCTCTCGGTCCTACCCCTAGAGCAGCTTCATCGCGCGCGCCACGCGCTCTTGGGACAGAGGCGTCTCGGTGACGCGAGCGCCGGTCGCATCGAACACCGCGTTCGCGACGGCCGCAATCACCGGGATGATCGGGGGCTCACCGAGCCCTTTCGCTCCGTACGGCCCTGCGCCTCGGAATCCTTCGACGGCGACGAAGCGAAGGGGCGGGATCTCTCCCAGGGAGGGGATACGGTAGTCGAGGAGGTTGGGATTGAGCAGGCGTCCCCGGTCGTCCCACGTCGTTTCCTCGGTCAACGCAGCTCCGAGGCCCATCGCGATGCCCCCCTCCACTTGGCCCTGGGCCGTCAGCGGGTCGATCAATCGGCCCACATCATGGATGGCGGCATAGCGTAGTACCTTCACCGCGGCCGTCTCCCGGTCCACGGTGACCTCGGATACGTGCACGGCTGCCGTGAAGTCGGTGTAGGGGTAGAACTCTCCATCGAGAACTCGCGTTAGGTCGATCTTCGCGGAGGGGGCATAGTGCTTACCTTCCGTTACGATGCCGCCTGTTCTACGCTCCGCCGGAGTGAGCACTCGGTCGAACGGAAGGCGACGATGACCCGAGCGAACATAGACCCGACCGTGCGAGAACTCCAAGGTGGCAGGACTCCGTCCTTTACGTCGCCGTCGGACCTCCGCGAGTAGCTCGTCCGCGGCTTTCTGAACGGCTTGACCGAGCGCGGCCACCGTACGGCTTCCGAACACGCCCGAATCGAAAGGCGCCTTCGAAGTGTCGAGGGGGACCACGTGGACCGCTTCGGGGGGAAGACCCAACACTTTCTCGGCCACGGCCGAGATCCCTCGGATGACACTTCCACTTCCGATCTCCCATTCTCCCTCCTCGATGATCAGCCCGCGGGCGGTCAGTTTCAATCGGGCCTCACCGCCCGCTCCTGCGTTCGTCGACCAGAAACCGACGCTCACGCCCACCCCCACCCCGGCGCTCGCGTTCTTCCGCCAGTCAGCGGTGATCGCCCGAGCCTTTTCGAGACAGGCCACCAATCCGAAAGGTCGGACCGGCTGGCCGTACGCGGTCTCGTCCTTTTCGCGCCATGCATGCTCGATTCGGAAGGCGATCGGATCGACACCGAGACGGTGAGCGAGGCCGTCCAGGTGCGATTCCAGGACGAACGTGGATTGGGGAGCGAGCGGAGCCCGATGGGGCCCGAACGGGCTCTTGTTGGTCCGAACGGCGTAGCCTTCGATCTCGTACGTCGGCGTCCGATAGGGACCGAGCAGGAAACCGATCGCGTAGCCGGTGGCGAAGTCCCGGCCGGGTAGAGACGCTCCGCCGTCGAGCAGCAATCGGACACGCCGACCGGAGATCTTCCCATCCTTGACGGCTGTGTCCATGCGAACGACGCTCGGGAGTGTGGAACGCCCAAGCTGGAATTCTTCCTCGTACCGGAGGACGAGCTTGACGGGCCGGTGCGTCGCGGCCGAAAGCAGGAGAGCGTAGGGTTCGAGCAACGCCGCTCCCTTCGCCCCGAACGCTCCTCCCACCCAGGTTCCCTCGACGATGACCTGGTCCACCGGTAGACCGAGCTTCCCGGCGACGTCCTCACGAACACCGAAGGGCGTTTGTGTCGAGGTGTGCACGTACCAACGCTGCGGAGTGACCTCGGCGAGACACGCATGGGGTTCGAGCGGAACTTGTTGAACACCGGACGTCCGGTAGGTCTCCGAGTGGGTCAGGTCGGCGTCGTGAAACGCCGACTCGACGTCCCCGAAGCGGGCGTGGACATGCGCGATGACGTGCGGCGACTCCTTGGCTTCGATCGCCGGCCAGTCGGGAAATAACTCATCGAGGTCCAACGCGACCGGCAACGGTTCGATCTCCGCTACGACCGCACGGGCGGCCTCGCGAGCGGCCTCCCGGGTCTCCGCCGCGACGGCGGCGATCGGTTGGTACATGTACTCGACTTCGGAGTCGGGGAAGACGGGGACCTCTCCCTGCGTAGCGGGGACCCCGACCAGCGCGCGGACATCCTGCGCCGTCACCGCGGCAACGAACCCCGGGACCAAGCGTGCCGGAGCGAGATCGATGTTTCGTAGACGGCCGTGGGCCACGGGTGAAAGCACCAGAGCGCCCCACAGCATGCCTGGAGCTTCGAGGTCCACACCGTAGGTCGCCTCCCCCGAAACTTTCGTGGTCGCGTCGGAGCGCGTCATGTCTTCCTCTTCGGTGTGAGGCGTTCGACCGCCCGCGTGATCGATGCGTACCCCGTGCAGCGGCAGAGGTTCCCCTGAAGGTCCGCGAGAATCTCCTCGGTGCGGCCCCGCTTCGGGCCGTTCTCATGAAGAAGTCCGGTCAGTGCCATCACGAATCCCGGAGTGCAGTAGCCACATTGGAGCGCTGGCTCCTCGGAGAAGGCTGCCTGAACGCGGCGCCCGACGGGATCCCGCCCGACCCCTTCGATCGTCACCACCTTGGCACCGTCGATCTCATGGGTCAAGGCGAGGCACGACAGCGTGACGCGTCGGTTCACCAGCACGGTGCAGGCGCCGCAATCTCCCGTTCGACAACCCTCCTTGGTCCCCTGGAGCCCGAGACGCCAGCGCAGCGTGTCGAGAAGACGCTCGGCATCCGGCACGCCCGACCGTCGGAGCCGCCGACCGTTGACGGTTAGACGGATTTCACGGGGCTTCATGAGCGGGGATTCTCCTTTCGCTGCCGGACTTGGAGTACGGTCGCTCCGATGGCACGGCGCAACAGGGTAGTGACCAGTCGCCTTCGGTATGCCTCCGTGGCACGGCGGTCGGTAATGAACGGAGCGACCTGGGCGGCCTCTTGGGCGGCGAGCTCGATCTCCACCTCGGATGGGCGTTGAGAGGTCAGAATACGTTCCGCGGTCGGGACTCGCTGGGGACAGGGCCACACACCGCCCAGCGCGAGCCGCCAGTAGGGAGGACGAGCGGCGCACGTGACCGCGACCCCCACTTGCGAAATGTCCCCGGCCGGACGCACGCGCTGCCAGGAATATTCGGACGGACCTACCTCAGGGATCGTCACCGCGCGGATGAGCTCGCCCGAGAGGAGCGCGGTCTGTCGAGGCCCCTGGATGAACTCGGCCAGGGGGAGTTCGCGCTCGCCCTTGGGGCCGACGAGCTCGACGGACGCGTCGAGGGCGAGCAGGATCGGAATGAGGTCAGAGGCGGGCGAAGCGCGTCCGAGATTTCCCCCCAACGTGGCACGATGGCGAAGCGCGACGCTCCCCACGGCGCGGATGGACTGCCAAAGGCCCGGTGATCGCTCTCGGACCCGACGGTCCAGCTCGAGCTCGCGTAGCGGTAGTGTGCTCCCTATCGTGAGCTGGTCACCCGCCCACACGAGCTGTTTCCACGGCATCTTGCGGAGCGAGAGCACGACCGAGGGAGAGATCCGTCGGTCGTCGATGTCGAGCAGGAGGTCGGTACCCCCGGCAAGAACGGCGAAGGCGCCGTCCGGTGAGGCTCGCGCGAGGGAAAACGCCTCGCGCGGTGACCTCGGCGTCTTCAGAACGAACGCCATGGTATCGAGGCACAGAAGGTTCGGCTAAAAGCGGTGACCTCCCTGGGCCAACCCCGTTTGTATTTAGGGACGGAACCGCTTGGCCCGTCTCGTCCATGCCTTTCGAACTGTTTGTGCGCTACAGCACCCCGCTGTCACCCATCCCGGATCTTGACGAGGTGCTCACGGAATTCCTTCGATTGATTGGCTATCTACCCGAAGGGCCGGATGGGCGTGGACGAGAGGGGCCGGTAGCGCAGAGCCTCGCCTATCGACTGTTCCGCGATTGTTTCTTGCTCGCTCCTCAGGAAGTGTGGTACGTCGAACAGCTCGCGGCGGGTCTCAAGACCACCAAGCCCACGGTGTATCGTCACATCAACAAGCTCAAGTCCCTCGATTTACTCGAGGAGGTAGGCGGTGTCGCTGACGGCAAGGGGCGCAAGGGGTACCGACTACGGTACGGTAACCTCGCACGGGCCTGGGACTTCACCGAGGCCAATGCCCAGAATGCTCTTCGGCGGTACCGGGAAACGGTGAATCACTTGCAAGGCTTACTGGAGACACGTCGGAACGAACTCGCACCGAGGGCCTCAACCGCACGGACGGTCATTCGCGAACGAGGGGCAAAACCATGAGCGCCCAGGCGACCGCGACCCCCAAGAAGCCAGCGCTCAACCTCGTCCCTAACTCGAAGATCCGCGTGCACTCCGCCGGGGACCGTGACACCGCGTTGGTGTCGAGCGGCATCTTCCGCGGTCTGGTTTCCGTCGGGGGGGACAACTCCTTGGCCCTTGAGCTCGCGGAGGAGCCAGATCGGGGCCGCATCCGACTCATTCCCCTCAACGCCGTGTTTGCGATCGACATCCTGGAGGCGGCCAAGGCCGAAGAGGAGCACCGAGCCGACGCCTCGGTGAGCCAGGGTTACTTCCGCTGACCGAGCGATACGCCGAACGGGCTTGCTGGGAGTTCCGCCGCCGGGTGGGCCCGGCGGATTCGAACCCAGGTCTTTGGCTTCGAAGGCCAAAAGGATAGTCCAGACTACCCTACAAGCCCGCACCGAATCCCAGCGGCCGACGCCTATTTGGGGGTTCTGGGAGCGGGGACGCGACGCGGGCTTCGATTCAGGGGCTCTCCGTCGAGCTCTTTGCCGCTTCGCTCCCGGGGTTCCGGAAGTGCTCCAAGGTCGTCTGCGCGCGCGTCGTGGGGAACATCGTAGCGAGCGATGACTCCAAGAGAACGATTCGCTGACGTAGGTAGGGCGGTACGCCGCCCGTCGCCGCCAGTCGTTGGGAAAGACCCAGATACTTCCGCACGGCCCCTTCGTACACCGTCGGAAGAAGCTCGCCATCGCACGCGGATCCGCGCGGGGTCGGTTTGGCGCACCGGCCCGTGAGCGGCGGTCGTCGATAGCTCGTGCCGCACGCCTTGCAGCGGAACTTTTGGGTGGCATAGCTCTTGAGATTCCCCATCAGGTCCGGGAGGAAGTGGTGGTTGAGCACGAGTGCTACCGCGTCCGCGACCACGACGGAGCGCAGCTGCGTCGTGAGGACCAAGGACTGCTCCACGATCCGATTCATTCCCCCAGCTTCGCGATACGCGGAACGGACGGGGCCGTCCGCCAGGTTGGACGTGTCATGCGTGAACCCGAGCCCGCGGAACGGCTCCTCGGAGTCCACGCGCTGGCCCAGCGTCTCGACGACGGATTCGACTTCCTTCGCCGGGCGTCCCTCGCGCGCGGCACGGTACAGCGCAAGCGGGTAGCTGGAGGCGATGTCGAGGCTGTGGGCCTCTTTGTCGACCTCGCTCAAGTGGAGGCGGGTCGTGAGCACGAGGGGTTTATCCATGAGGGCCCCCCGGCTGTCGGGAAGGTACGCGCGGGAGAAGTTCAAGAGGGCGTCCATGAGGAGGGTGACGGAATCTTCATCGCCATCACAGTTCCGTCGTTTCGCTGCGTGGAACACAGGATGCGCGAAGCAGGCCTCCGCGTCCGTGAATCCTACCAACCGGGCGGCCACGCCTCCCGAGGTATGGGGCGCGAGTGCCACGAGGATCTGGCCCAGCAGGTCCTCGGGTCCCCGGGCGCGATAGAAGGGCTCGAGATTGTACAGCCGAACGAGCTCGTCGTCGAGGAACTGCGAGAGATGCCACAGGTAGACGCCGCACGCGCGCGATACGATGATGTCCTGAGCTTCTAGTTCGATGAGCTGATCGTCGCTGACGAGCGGGGTTCCCGACCAGTCAGTGAAGTATCCGAGCGTCCGCGCCTGCTCGGGAAGTAGCCCCACCTCCTGTGGTCGGAAATGGGTGAGCGGCAGGTCCGTAAGGTCGAACCGGGCCGTGCCATCCTGGTACACGGAGATCCCGTGTGAAGCCCGAAGGATCCCTTTTTCGAGGAGCTCGGGAACCTTTCCGGGCGACGTGAGTCCCTTCACTCCTTTGACCTCCGGTACTCGCCGAAGGTGGAGTCGGTGGAGCGCTTCCGCCCAGATCGGCGCGATGGGAAGAGGCTCGGTCACGATCTCGCCGGTCGGCTCGGTGTGGGCCCCGCACCCGCAGCGAAGCCAAATGGACTGTTTCTGGCATGCCGGACATGCTCGAAGACCGAGGGAGGTGGGGACCCCCTCCTGAAGGCTCCGCCGGGCCGACTCCGCTACCGAGCGAGTCGCGCCGCCCGCCTCGCCCACAGGGAAGAGCGCATGCACGTTGGGGCTCATCTTCCGCTGACGCGCCTTCTCGGGGCGGCCCACGCGCGCGCCGATGCGTGACGGTGCTCGAGCACCCACGGTCGCCCCCGCCAGTCGGCTCACGAGGGCCAGGGGATCTCGTTCGGGAGGTCCGATGGGTTCCCGTCGGACGATCTGGTCCTCCGTCAGCGCAAGCCCAAGACCTCCGAGTAGCGCTGCGCTGGACACCGGCTCGCCGCAGAGTTCGTCTGCGGGAACCGGGTGGAACAGGAATCCGAGGTTGGTGAGCAGTTCCCTCGTCCTCGGTTCATCCGCGAGGTAGAGGCGGTCCAGGGACCAACGGCCCGACGCTTCCACGCGCTGGGCGAGATCGATGATCTCGCTGGGAGAGAGGTCGTGCCAAAAGAGGAGGAAGCGCGGGTGCAGGGGGACTCCGTAGCGACGGGACGTCTCGACAGCGGCCTCGTACGACGGCTGAAAGGACTCCGGGCCGACGGGAGCTCCGGCGTTACGTAGCTCCTCCGCGTGCCAATCCATCGTGTAGGCTCCGGGGGCGAGGGCGCGATTGTTCTCGAGGAACTCGCCGAACCCCACCAAGAGCTGGCCCAGGTCGATGATCCGTCGCACGCGCGGGACGAGCGTCCGCGCCGTCGCTGCATCGTGGACCGCCGTGATCGTACCGTCATCGAGCTCCACGATCGGTCCTTCGATCGTATCGCAGAGCGCCATGGCCGTCGCCTTGCCGGGGAAGTCCACCTTGACCTGCGTTCCGATCGCGACGAAGTTCCGAAGGATGACCATCGTCGCGGGATTGACCGCGTAGGCGGCGAGGCCGGTCGTGCGTGACCGGCCGTACGTGAGACGAAAGCCTCCCGGTCGGTTCGGGTAGGCCAGCACGGGCCGACCTCCCACGGCTTCGGCGAGGTACTTCGGTCCTCGGCCTTCCTCCGAATCGGCGGCCTTGTTCTGACCCAGCTGGCCCAGGAACTCCCAGCCCGAGAGTCCCAACTTGTCGACGATCTTGCCAAGCTTGGCCGCTTTCTGACAGAGTCCCTCGGCGATGACGAGACACGCTCCCCCCCGGACCCCGTTCGTGGGTACTCGGGCCAGGTCCCGGAACGCACTCACTTCGGCGTCGCCCTCGGTCGCTTCTCCGGAGATCGACACCGGAACATTGCGCACGATGAGATCGATCTCGGTGGGGCCGGGAACATACTGGAGGTGCTGAATATGCTTGTAGAGGGGGATCTCCTCCTTGTACCGCTCTACTTCGGCGGTGTCGGGATGGTACGCCGAAAGGCCCAGGTCGCGACGGACCACATCCGCGAAGAGGACGCTCAACGCCTGCGCGGTGCCGCCAGCCGCTCGAATGGGTCCTGCGTAGTACAGCTCGACGTAGGGAGCTCCCGCGGTGCTCGGGCGGAGGTGCACTTCGGCGAGCCCCTCCAGTGGAGCCACGAGGATCCCTTCCGTCAGCACGGCCAGTCCCACCCGGAGCGCCGTATCCAGACGACGTTCGATGGACGGGTTGCGTTGGACGTCCGCGGCTAAGCGTCGCGCGATCGTCAAGGCCACTTCTTCCCGTGGCATTTGGGGGGCAAGACCGCGGATCTCCTCGGCGATGCCCGCCACATGATGGTCGCTGAGCAGCTTCTCGACCCGCATGGCCATGTCTTCGGCTCGTGGGATCTCAGGTATCACTTCCGGATCGAGCCCTTG
>JBAUTP010000098.1:0-14991 GCA_049582265.1 Thermoplasmata archaeon | reverse complement strand
GTCATGGGTGCGTCGGTACAAGGCCGCTGGCTTTCAACAGATGAAAGTGTACAGTTCGATGTCGCTGGATGCCGTCCGGCTCGTCGCAGAGGCCGCCCATCGCGAGGGAATGACGGTCACGGGACATGTGCCGGAAGGATTGAACGCCTACCAGACCATCGAAGCCGGCCAGGACCAGATCAATCATGTCCACTTCATCGGGGCCTTGGTGGTAGGGGCACTTCCCGTGAAGGCGTCGCGGTCCGACCGAATGACAGCCTTTGCCAACATCGACCTGGATTCGCCCGAGACCGAGAAGGCGATGGGGTTCCTCGTCTCGCATCATACCGTGGTGGACCCGACGATCGCCCTGGTGGAGCTGTCCACAGTGACGTCCGCAAAACCCGTGGGCCGTTTCGAACCCGGGGCGGAGAAAGTCCCCCAGGAACTCGCCGGGAGACTCCAGAACGTTGGCCCTCCGACCTCCGAATCCGAGCTGAGGGAAAAAGTGTTCACGAAATGCCTCGGGCTAGTAGGAAAGCTCCATCGTGCCGGCGTCCCGATCGTCGCAGGGACGGACCAGGCGGTTCCGGGCCACAGCCTCCACCGGGAGCTCGAGTTGTACGTGGAGGCCGGCATGACGCCGCGCGAAGCGATCCAAGCGGCCACCCGTGTCCCAGCCCGCGTGATGGGCCTCGCGAACGAACTGGGTACGATCGAGGTGGGGAAGCGAGCCGACCTCATCATCGTGAAGGGAAATCCGCTCAACGACATTTCCCAGATTCGGAATGTCGAGCTCGTCGTTACTGGCGGAAAAATCTACCGCACCGACGAACTTTGGCGGAGCGTTGGCTTCCTCCCGTAGCATGTGCGAAGGTCCGCGCTAGGCCCGCGACGCCAGCCCGCAATCAGCGAATGCATTGCCGGCAGATTGAAATTGGAGAAGTCCTCTCGACCGGCGTTTGGCAAGAAAGAACTCGCTCCCTGCACTCGAGTGGATCATCCGAACCTGGCAGCGCAAGACCAAAACCCCTGGCCTCGGTCTCGGACTTGCCCACAATGGAAACCCCGTCGTCCGGGCCGGCTTCGGGTTTCGTGACCTGAAGGCGCGCCTCCCCGTTTCTCCCGGGACCGTTTTCGGCATCGCGTCCATGACCAAGTCGTTCACCGCGATGGCTATCCTTCTGCTGGAGGAACGGGGCCATCTCCATGTCACTGACCGGGTGAAGGACCACCTTCCCGAGTTCCGGACGAACGATCCGCGATGGACTCGTCAGATCACGCTGCATCATTTCCTCACGCATAGCTCCGGCCTTCCACCGCTTCCCTTCATCTACTACACGTCGCGACGGAGCCTGGCCACCGATCCACCCTACGACCCACGCGTCGCCCGCCGGGTCGGCATCGAGCCCGACCATCCGCCCATCGACACCTATGGGGGACTGATGGAAGCGCTTGCGCGAACAAGGTACCGACCCATCGGTCGTCCGGGAGAGCGTTTCAGTTACTGCAACGAGGGATTCGGCCTCCTCGGCGCAGTCATCGAAAACGTAAGTGGCCGTCGATACGAGTCGTTCGTCACGGAAGAGATCCTCGAGCCCGCGGGAATGACCCAGAGCGGCTACGATCCGGGCCAACGATGGCGCTCCCCCGAGCTCTCCACCCTCTACCAGCCCGATTACCAGAGAAAAGGGAACCGGGTAGTACCGTCCCAGATCTGGTGGGAGGACCCCGTGATGCGGGGGACGGGCGGCCTCCACAGTACGGTCGACGACATCCTACGATACCTCGAGATCTTACGCACCGGGGGCAGAATCGGTCGAAAGCGTCTCCTCCAGGAGAGCAGCCTCCGTCGGATGATGACACCGTACCTGGAGGTCGAACCCGGTGTTCGCTACGGTTACGGGCTCATGATGAGCGAAGACGCGGACGGTCATCGTCTGGTCTTTCATGGAGGCGGGCTCAAGGGTGTGGGTTCCATCCTGGCAGTGGTTCCCGAACTCGGGATCACGGCTGTCGGGCTCGCGAACTACATGTTCCCCGGGCCGGTCGTGAAGGCCGGCCTCAACCACATGATCGGTCGACCATTAGCGACGTCGTGGGAGACCCTCCCCCCGATCCGCAACCGGGGGTCCCACTTCCGTGACCTCGAAGGATGGTATGGTTCGGGCGAGGGATGGTGGGTCCGTGTGCGGTGCCAGGCGAAGACTCTCGAGGCCCACTTCCACGGGATCGAGATCCCCGCGAAGAAGTTCCGCTTCCGCCACGAGGGAGATGATCAATTTGTCATGGGCCGCGGGCTGAACGCGGACCGAGTATGGTTCCTCCGGACGCGGGAAGGGAGACCCTGGGCGGTGCGCCTAGGTTCTCGAGTGGTCCGTCGGCGGACCTTGGCCGAGGTCCGTCGTGCCCGCACGGGACGTTTGGCGTGGTAAGAGGACGCTAGGACGGCCCTAGGCGAGGGGCATGACGAAGGTCGGTTCGTAGTCCGCCGGGGGCCGACCGACGATCGGGATGCTTCGCCCGCAGGTAGGGCAGGCATTACGCTCGTCCAATCCCCAGCGGCGGATCGTGAACCCAAGCCGGTCCACTACGATCGTCCCGCACCCCGGGCAGTACGTGTGCTCGAGCGGGTGACCCCAGACGTTGCCGAGGTAGACGAATCGAAGACCCTCTCCCCGCGCGATGGCGTGGAGCCGTTCCAACGTTCGGATCGGCGTCGGAGGCAGGTCCATCATCTTGTAGTCCGGATGCCAACGCAAGAGATGGAACGGCGTTTCGGGACCCAGCTCATCGTGGACGAAGCGAGCGAGCTTGCGTAGCGCCTCGGGGTCGTCACCGACCGTCGGAACGATGAGGTCCGTGACCTCGACGTGCACTCCGCGTTGCTGCAGCGCCGACATCGTGTCGAGGATGGGAGCCGGTCCCTTGGCTGTGATGTACTTCCGCATGAACCCTTCTTCACCGCTCCCCTTGAAGTCGACGCTGATGGCGTCGAGCTGGGGGGCAAGCAGGTCGACCGCCTCCGGAGTCATGTACCCGTTCGTAACGAAGTTCGCGAACAGCCCGTGGCGGTGCGCCACACGGATGATGTCGAGAGCGTACTCGATGAAGATCGTGGGTTCGTTGTAGGTGAAGGTCATGCCCTGGCAATCGAGCCTCCTCGCCCACGCCACGGCGTCATTCGGAGTGAGGGGCCGCCCGCTGACCTCTTTCTCCTGCGAGATTTCGGCGTTCTGACAGTACTGACATCGCCAATTGCAGCCCACGGTCCCTATCGAAAAGACGCGGGAGCCGGGATGGAAGTGAGAAAGTGGCTTCTTTTCGACCGGGTCCACCTGTACTGCCGACGCCCTTCCGTACGACAGGAGTTCGAGGTGGCCACCCACGTTCTTTCGCACGTAACAGAATCCATGCGATTCGGCCGGGATCACGCAGTACCGCGCGCACGCGGTGCAACGGACCTTGTGGTCCGGTAGCGGCTGGAACAGCGTTGCGGTATGCGCCATGGAGAAGTCCCGAGCGAACGATGATGATAGGCCCGCTCGACCGATAACCGTTCCTCGTCGGTCCGGACCAAGGGTTCTTGCCTAGAAGCCCTTGAGCCGTTCCATGGCCTCGGGCATGTCCGACGATTCGGATCCCTTGACCGCGGGCCGGGTGGAGAGCGAGGTGCTGCTTCGGATTTCCCCGGAGCCCGGTCAACTGGAACGCATCGCGATCACTCGACGCCGACTGACGGAGCGTGCGGAGGAAGCGGCGCGGACCGAAGGGATCCCGCTGGCTCGGGCGCTGGTCGCGGGCAGTGCTGCGCGCGGCACATTCGTGCGAGGTCGCCTCGACATCGACCTCTTCCTCCTCTTCCCCCCTAACCTCGGTCGTGACGAGCTTGAGCACCATGGGCTTCGGCTCGCCGAGCTCATCCTCGGCGGAGGCGAGAAGCGTTACGCGGAGCACCCCTACCTGCGCGGACAGTTTGATGGGTTCGCGGTCGACGCGGTGCCGGGATTCGCCGTCAAGGATTCGAGCCGGCCCCAAAGCGCCGTGGACCGTACCCCGTTCCACCAGGCCTACCTGGAGCAACGGCTCACTCCGCAACTCATCGACCAGGTTCGACTCACGAAGCAATTCCTTCGTGCTCTCCATGTCTACGGGGCCGATGCGCGAACCGGCGGATTTTCGGGTTATCTCACCGAGCTCTTGGTCCTTCGCTTCGGCGCGTTGCGTGGATTCCTCTCCGAAGCGAGAAGTTGGCGGATCCCGGTCGACCTACGTTCGAACCCGAGAAGCGCGCCCCGGGTCCCTACGGATGTCGCCCTCGTTCTGGACGATCCTGTCGACCCCGAGAGGAACGTCGCCAGCGCTCTCTCCCGACGGAACCTCGCCTTGGTCATCCTCGCGGCCGTGGCCTATCTCCGGCATCCTACGACAGCTGCCTTCGAGTTGCCTCCGACCGCGTCGCTCGCTCGAGACGAGGCGCTTCGTCGCGTGGCCGAACGAGGAACGCATGTCTCGGCATTAACGCTGGACCGTCCGACGCTCGTGGATGATATCCTCTACCCCCAGCTGCGCAAGGCCGAGCGCGCCGTATCGGAGGAGGCCGAGCGCTCCGGGTTTCGACCCATCGGGACATCGAGCGGCGGCGGTGATAATCTCGTGATCCTGATCGAGGTCGAAGCGGACCACCTTCCGGCCGTCCGGCAACACCTGGGACCTCCGGCCGGCGTCGATCGCACCGGCGACTTCCTTGCCAAATGGACCACTTCGGGAACCGGCATTCTCCAGGGCCCTTACCTGACCACCGATGGGCGCCTCGCTGTGGAGACACTCCAGGTGGAGCGCCGTTTCGAGACCGTGATGTCGCGGCATCTCGCCAAGCTTCCCTTGGGTCGCGACCTTACGACCGTCGTCCGGCCGGCGACGGCGTTTCGCTCCTTGGCTGAAACCGAAGATTCCCCTGAGCTCCAGGAGGCCCTCGCCGAGCTCTTGTCGAAACAGCTGCCCCAGTACCTGGTGAGCCGCGGCTAGGTCGGAAAGACGTTCAGCAAGAGGAACCAAACACCCAGCCAACCGAAGATCTCGAGGAGAAAGAGACCGGCCCACTCTCCCTTCGTGAACGGAGTCTGGGGTACGTGAACGCGCTGGATCAGCCACGGCGAGAAGGCGACCCCGGCGATGCCGAGGATGGGCGGCACGAAGAGCAGGAAGCCCACCGTATCGACGAGGTAGGAGACAACCCCGAGGAGCAGGGCCACGGCGATGGCCGCGACCGTGGCGTACGTCTGGTCGAACTCGTGCCGGTAGAACTTCGCTTCGTCGAACTCCGGGAACTGAAAGTTCCGGAACTCGGCCTCCTCGTCCGGCTTCTTGCGAACTTTCTTTGCCAACGGCTACGCCTCCGGCCGGGCCAGGGCCCGCTCGAAGAGCTCGGAGGCGTGGTACGAGCTGCGGACGAGGGGTCCTGCCTCCACCCCGATGAACCCCTCCCCCAGCGCCTCACGCTTGAGCGCGTCGAAGTCCTCGGGCGGGACGAAACGCGACACGGGCCGATGCGAGGGGCTCGGACGGAGGTACTGACCTAACGTGAGGAGGTCGACACCAGCGCCCCGAAGGTCGCGCCAGCATTGACGAAGCTCTTCGGGCTCCTCACCTAGGCCTAGCATGACCGAACTTTTCGTCACGAGAGCAGGCCCCCCCTCCACGCGAGCTCGGTGAAGGACCTCGAGGGATTGGCGATAGCTGGCACGGCGGTCCCGCACCTCGGGCGAGAGACGCTCGACGGTTTCGATGTTGTGCGCGAGCACGTCGGGAGGTCGTTTCAACAGGGCGCGGAGCGCACCCGGCTCACCGCCCAGATCGCCGATCAGAACCTCGACCCGGGTCGCCGGAGCCCGCGCCCTGATACGGGCCACGGTCTCCGCCAGCACGGCCGCACCGCCGTCATCAAGGTCGTCCCGGCAGACCTGGGTTAAAACGACGTAACGGAGCCCCCATTGACGGACTCCTTCCGCGACCCGTTCGGGCTCGGACCAATCCACCACCCCTTGGGGCCAATGCGTCGTCACCGCGCAGAACGTGCAGCGCCGGGTGCACTCGGTCCCGAGCAGCATCAGCGTCGCCGTTCCCGCAGACCAGCACTCGGGAAGGTTCGGGCACCGGGCTTCTTGACAGACCGTTCCGAGTCGGTACGAAGAAATCAGACCGCGGACCTCGGGATAGAGCGCACCCCGCGGGGGACGTACACGGATCCATTCCGGCAGACGTCCGTTCTCGACCTCGGACAGTGCCGGCGATGTGCTCGCCATGGATGGGGCGTGCGAGCGAGACCCCCTGTTTAGGCTTTGCGCGACGTTGGCCCCGCCAGCTGGCTTTCGAGGAGCGTCTCGAGGTACGTGGCGGGAAGGTCGTCCGCGGAGAGCCGCGCCGATTGCCCTGCGCCGCCGGTATCGACGGTGAGAAGTCCTTCCCGGTCGAGCTCTTTGACGATGCGCCAGAATGAGACCCGACTCATCGGGGTGATCCCGTACCCCTCCGCGATCGTCTGATAGGTCTGTCGCGCGCTCTCGGAGGTCGTGACGGTCCGACGCCCCCGCAGATTGCGTGCGATCGCGAGGAGAACGAAGAGCTGGTTGCGATTGAGGTCGGCGAGCTTCTCTTCCGTGAGGGTAGGATAGATGGAACCTTTCGCGGCTCGGACATCTTCGGCCGCGATGCTGTCCCTCCCGTCCGCTTCGGCCGTACGGGCGGCTCCCGCGAGTACCTCTAGGGCGAGACGAGCATCCCCGCCTGTGGCCGCGACGCGAGCGACCTGGGTGAGGGTGTCATCATCGTAGGCGCCCGGTCGGAGGGCGAGACCGGCACGGAAGCGCAGGATCTCGCGAAGATCCTCGAGGCCGTAGGGGGCGAGTGCCATCCGGTGCGTCACACCAAAGCTCGAGCGACTTGCGGCATCCAGGTAGGACAGGATGTCCTCGGTCGCGATCAGAAACAACGATACCGAGCCTAGACCGACCTCGGGCGATCGAGTCAGAAGATAGACGAGCTTCGTCTCTTGGCGCACAAGGGCGCCGGCTTCATCGAGTACGATGAAGAGATGTCGGGGTGCCTTCCGGATCCCTTGCTCAAAGACGTCGAGCATCTCCGGCAAGGAGTAGCCGCGGTCGGGAAGCGAGACGCCGACCTCACGGAGCAGAAACAACAGGATCGTCCGGTCGTTCGAGCGGCGCCAACAATTCACGTAGATCTTACGCACGGGTAGATCGCCGAGCCGTCCCCCTCGTTCGAGGTCGTCCCCGAGCCGATTCGCCAGGGCAGTCTTGCCCGAACCGATGCCTCCGGTGAGGAGGTGGTGGTAGCCTACCGCCTTGCCCAGGGACTCCCGGTATCGGCGGGAAAGGGCGGAGAGCTCCTTCTCCCGACGAACCAGGCGCGGAGGCATGTAGGCAGGGTCGAGCGTCTCTTCGTGGAGTAAGATGCGGCTCACGGACAGCTTCCCAGGGGACGAGACAATCTCGGATAGATTAACGGTCGGGGGGTCCGAGGCGCTGGTCCAGCCAAGGAAGAAGACGCTCCACGACTTCAGCGGCGAGTTCGGGGGTCGCTCGCCGTCCGTCGATCACGAGCCATCGATGCTGCTCCGAGAGACGGCGATAGGCGGACCGAACGCGTGCAAGAACGGCTTCCCGTTCGACCGGTGACTTCCGGCGACCCCGGCCTCGAACCCGCAGCAACGCTTCGTTCGGTGGTACGTCGATCCAGATGACCCGGTCCGGGACAACGGTCACCTGTCGCTGGACCTGCTCGAGCTTGTCCCGAACAGGTCGAGAGAGGAGGCTGCCTTGATAGGCGAGGGTCGAAAAGAACGACCGGTCGCTGAGGACGACCTGCCTCTTCTCGAGCAGGGAACGCACGCCGGCCCGCGCGATCAGTCGGTCCAACGTGAACAGGGTGGCTGCCCGAAGCGGGTCCCGCCCGGTGACGCGGAGGGCTTCCTTTCCTATCGCGGGATCGTGGGGTTCACGAATGATCCGAACGGCATATCCCTTCGTTCGTATCCGGCGTCCAACGGCACGGGCGAGCGTCGACTTCCCCGCCCCGTCGATCCCCTCGAGAGCGATGAGGACCCCCTTCGAACGCAGCGGCCGCTTCATGGGGGTGGTGGATCCGGACGTTCGGGAGTGAATCCGTAAACGGCCCGCACGGACTCCTGGAACGGTACTCGGAGCAGCTCGGCGGCCGCCGGGTCCTCCGAAAGGGCCTGCGTGGCTCGTCGCGGCACGGTGGCGAGGTCGAGAACGGCTCCCGGTCGAGACGGGTCATCCAGAAAGTCGGTCTCCCAGAACCATGGCCCAGGCAGGGTAAGAGAAATGCGCGTGAGGTCCCGGCGCGCGAGAAAGGAAGGCACGACTCCGTATCGTTCGTCGGGAGGAACGATCGTCCGTGCGTAGTGCTTCACGAGACGTTGGACCGGAAAACCCACCTGGGCCGCGAGTCGTGCCACGCCCTGATACCCTTCCGGGGTGAGATCCTCGCAATGGACGACGGCGGGGCAGCCCACATCTCGCGCAACTTCGAGAGCATGGCGGAAGAGTGCTTCAGAGGATTCCATCACCTCCGCACTTACGGCGAAGTGGGGCCGACCGACTTCCCCCAGGGCGATCGCGCGCTGGTCGTGCACCCAGCGTCCGGCGAGGTCGAGGGCGGCCTCCTGGAGTTCCATCGCCGCCACGGTCCCCAGCCGCTCGCGTTGGGTCAAAAAATCGACCGGGTAGGGGGCGATGACGCACAATACCTCGATCCCCACCTCGCGCTCGATGGTCTGAGCGAGTCGCTCGGTGATCTCGAATTGGTCTTGGTAGCCTTCGAGCCGGAGGGGTACGTCGGGGACGTAGCCCTGCGTGGTCAGGAAGAGGTGTGAACCACCGGCCGCTTGGAATCGTCGCGCCGCTCGGACCCCTTCTCCGTTGGGAGACAAATGGCAGTGGTGGTCCACGATGGGCAGTCCCACCGCTTCGAGCACTGCTGCGTCCTTACGCCCTAGCGGAGGAGCCCCGCACCGCGGAGCTCCTTCGTGATCTTCTTCACGGCGACTTCGACGTCAGAGGGCTTCCGGGCACCCGTGCATACCAGCTTTCCGCTTCCGAAAAGGAGGACGACGACCCGTGGCTCCTCGATCCGACAGACGAGCCCCGGAAATTGCTCCGGCTCGTACTCCACCCGGTCGAGCCCGAGCGTAACGGCGATGGCGTTGAGATTGATCTCGGACTCCAGGTCTGAACTGGCAACGATATTCTGGACCTCGATCTTGGGGTGCATGTTGATCTTCTGGCCGCTCTTCTTGATCTGCAGTGCCACGGTCTCGATCGACTTTTCGACCTCCCGCATGCTCTTCGCCCCGGTGCAAACGACCTTGCCGGAGCGGAAGAGGAGGATCGCCGTTTTGGGCACCTTGAGTCGGTAGATCAGTCCCGGGAACTGTTCGGGTTCGTATTCGGCGCCATCCAGACCTAGGGCGATCGATTGCAAATCCAATTGATCGCCGAGCGATGTGGAGGCTACAACGTTCTCAATACGAATCTTGACCATTGCGGCTCACTTCGCCCGGAATTTAAATACCCTTTATAACCCGTTTGCCTCGGAGAGGTTGCTGGTTGCGCACCGAATTGGAACGTGGAGCCGTACCCGACGATCAGGGGCGCGGAGGATCGGGGTACCCAAGGAAACGGCAGAGAACGCGGAGCGTGAATCCCCAGACGATGTGACGCTGGAAGCGCACTGCCGACACCGCGACGTCCCCGAGTTGCGTGCTCCGGGTGACCGAAGCGACCTGGTCGAGTTGGGAAACCGGAAACCAGAACACGCTCTCGACCTCCTTGGTGTCCGCTACGTACGGCGGGCCGGCACCGGGAGCCAGTCGACTGGCGAGCACCGCGACGTGCATTCCGAAGGCGGGCGCATTTCGAATCTCAACGAATCGGGGTGTCTCGAGAAGATGCTCTCGCGCGAGTCCCACTTCTTCGCGTAGCTCTCGCAAGGCCGTCTCCACGAGGCTGGCATCCGACGGATCGACACGGCCGCCCGGCAGGGCTACTTGGCCGGAGGCACGGTCCTCGACACGTTCCGTTCGTTGAATGAGGAGGACCTCGGGCCCCTTCGGAGTATCTCGAAGAACCAGGAGCACCGCAGCTCCCGCGGAACCGAGGGTAGGTTCGTGCTGCGTAAGCCGGGCGAGAAGCGCCGGCAGGCTCCGATCGATGGGGGTTCCCATGCGTGGGCACTAGGCCTGCCAGTCGTACTGGACCTTACGCTGCACTACGGCCGTGTCCGTTGGATTCTCCAGGCGAGGGAACAACCGGCGTTCGAGTATCGCGACCCGCTGTTGGAGATCCTGGACCTGGCGCTCCAAGGCTCGCAGGCGAAGTTCGGTGTTGTCCGGGGGGCTGGGAGTTGACATGGCTACCCCAAGGGATGGCCGCCCGAGTAAATGGGGTTTGGCGGTTGGGTTCGGACGGGTCGGAGCCCGCATTCTAGACGGGCTATGGGCTCGGGACTTTCTCGAAGAATTCGCGGATGGCCTGTGTCGTCTCCTCAGGCCGTTCGACCGGGACCATGTGGCCGGTCTGAGCAAAGAGACGCAGCTGGGCACCCGTAATGGATTGCCTCAAGAGTCGAGCATGGGCGGGGTCGACCACCCGGTCGTCCATCCCGTGCAGGACGAGCGTTGGGACGCGTATGCGGCCTAGCTGACCTCGCAGGTCGAACGAACCTACGGCAAGCGCCCAGCGAATGGCTCCATGAAGGTCCACGTCCTTTCGCTCCCGAAGTTGGTCGGCGACATCGAGGTGGTCCTCGATCCAGTCGGGGTAGTAGAGGTCCTTCAGGAGTCGGAGCGCGTAGGCATCGTAACCGCCCTCTCGGTAGGATTCAGCCCACGATTCGCCCATCGCCCGGGTATGTGCGTCGCAATGCGGCGCTGCGGCTATCGTCGTGAGACTTTCGAGCCGCGTGGGCGCATGCACCGCCATCCGCAGGGCGAGGAACCCTCCGGCGCTGAACCCCACCATATGAGCCCGCTCGATGCCTAGCTCGTCTAGGAGGGCGATGACGTCCGCTTGGAATTCCGGAAAGGAGAACGTTGATCCGGGAGGCGCCGGTGTCGCTCCGTGACCTCGAAGGTCGGGCGCGAGCACCCGGAATGAGGTGCTCAGTTGCTCCCGTTGCGGATCCCACAGGGAGTGATCCAGTCCGAGACCGTGTAGGAGGACGACCGCGGGTCCCTTCCCCGAATCATGACGGTTGAGCCGCACCGGAGCTGACTCGCTGGTCGCCACATCGCGCGGAGTCAGCGACGGTATTTATGGCTGGGCGGCAGAAATCATCCTCTCGGCACACCCTCAAATACCGTCAGATGCGTGGATGGCGAGAAGGCGATGTCGCGAGGGGTGATGCTCATGAGCGGCGGCATTGACTCGCCCGTGAGCCTGTACTACATGCTGAGGCAGGGGCACGAGGTCATCGCGGTCCACATGGACAATCGGCCCTTCACAGATGATACTCCGCTCGAGAAGGTGACCGACCAATTGAAGGTCCTTCAGACGATGTTCGGTCGCCGCATCCCCCTCTACGTCCTTCCCCACGGGCCGACCCAGATCACGCTGATGCGAACGACGGACCGGCACGTCGGCTGTGTGTTATGCCGTCGGTTCATGTGGCGGTCGGCCGAGAAGATAGCCGAGCGCGAGAGGGCCACGTTCCTGGTCACGGGAGAGTCCTTGGGTCAGGTCGCGTCGCAGACGTTGAGCAACATGCGCTCTGCGACCGCGGCTGTGAGTCTACCGATCGTCCGGCCCCTGATCGGGCTCGACAAGCTCGAGATCGAGGCTGTCGCGAAGGAGATCGGGACGTACGCCATCTCGACGCGCCCCGGGCTCTGTTGCCAGGCCGTTCCCGACAAGCCCGCTACTCGGTCGGGATTGGTCCGAATCCTGCAGGAGGAAGAACGGCTCGACGTGGACGGTATGGTGGACGAGTGCCTCAAGCACGCCGTCATCATGTAGGGACCGTTTGGCGGGAGCGCTGGGCACCGTGCCGTACTCGACGATGCGGCTTTGCTCTGGGGGCGGGTCGTACGAGGCGTTCCCGCAACCCCGCTTGCGCGTGGACCTCACCGACGCGCGCGCTCGACTCGAGGCGAGTGGGCTTGCGGTCGTCGACGCACGTGTGATGCTCATCGTCGCTGGTGAGCCTGAAGTCACGGTAAGCCGAGACGGACGTATTTTGGTGAAGACGCGCGATCCCCGGGAGGCGGAGGCAACGCTGCGGCGATTCCTTTCGCTTCTCCGCATCGAATAGATACGGCTTCGCGGGCTGACCCGCGTTCGCGGGCTAGGGTTAAGGGTCGACTCGACCTCAATGGAACGGAGTGATCGTGCGAGAAACCTGGGTGGTCGGTGCGGCATCCAACCGGTTCGGGAAGATGGCCGACACGGGACGCGAGGCCGCGACGAAGGTGGCTCTTAAGGCCATTGATACGGCGGGACTTGAGCCCCGAGACATCGACTACACGTTCGTATCGAATTGCTTCGGCGTCGCGGAGCGTCAGGCGCACGTCGGCCCCCTCATCAATACAGGGCTTGGGATCCCCGACGTTCCGTCCTGCACGATCGAATCGGCCTGCTCTTCCTCCAGCGCCGGCCTTCACGAGGCGTTCGTGCACGTCGCGGGCGGGTTTGCCGACGCAGCGCTGGTCGTCGGAGTGGAGAGACTCTCCCACCTCGACACGCTTGCGGCTACCAGCTACTTCGCTATGGGGGCGGACTATCCGTTCGAAACGCGGAATGGCGCGACGTTTCCGGGACTTTACGCTACTCTCGCGAGTGCCCATCGCCACAAGTTCGGCACGCGAGACGACGAGATGGGAGCGGTGGCGGTCAAGAATCACGCGAACGGCGCGCTGAACCCGCACGCCCAGTTCCAGAAGCCCATCACCCTGGAAACGTACCTTGCTTCACCGGTGATCGCCTCCCCGCTCCGCCTCTACGACTGTTGCCCATTCTCGGACGGTGCAGCTGCCGTCGTGGTGGCGGCGCGAGAATCGGTCCCCCATCTCTCGGTGGAACCGTTGGTGATCCAGGCGTCGGCACGGGCCGGCTCGATCGCCGATATGCATGACCGACCGGATCTGCTCGGTCTCCCCGCCAGCCATCTCGCCGCTCAGAAAGCGTTCCGGCAAGCCAAAATCGAGCCAAAGGACGTCGATTTCATGGAGGTGCACGATTGCTTCACGATCGCCGAACTCCTGGCTCTCGAGGACATGGGCTTCTTCCCTCGTGGAAAGGCCGGCGAGGCAACGAGGGAGGGTGTCACACAACGGGACGGACGTCTCCCCGTCAACCCTTCGGGAGGCCTCAAGGCGAAAGGCCATCCGGTCAGCGCTACGGGAGCTTCCCAGGTCTTCGAGATCTTTGAGCAGTTCAATCATCGCGCTGGCGGTCGACAGGTCCCGAAAACGGGCCGGGCCCTTGCCCACAATGTGGGGGCCACGGGCGGTTCTTGCTCGGTGCACATCTTCGGCCGACGCTAGGGGGCGGAGAGACGGCTTCCCCACCCGCCGCCGGTCATAGCATCGAGGATTATCGACGCGGCTACGAAGAGGAACATCGTCTCCGCGGGTTCCGCTCGGGCTGCGGATTCGTCACTGCGACGTGGGACGTGCTGTGCCCTCACTGCGGCCAGCGAGACCTTAGGGAGGTGATGCTATCCGGGAAGGGTACCGTGGAGGCGTTGAGCATCCAGCACGTGCCTAGTGACGAGTTCCTCAACGAAGCTCCGTATGCCTACGTTGTCGTTCGGCTCGAGGAGGGGGGGCGGATCACCGGCTGGATTCCCGGCGTGGCCGGTGAGAATGACCTCAAGATCGGCGACCACGTCCATTGGGTGCCGGGCTACAAGGCGGGCGTTCAATTCGCTCGCGATGCAGCGAAGGAAGGAGAGCACTCACAACCGTGATGACCCCTCCGCCTCCCGCCCATCCGTGGATAAAGTTCTACGAGCCGGGGATCCCTGAGAACGTGGAGATCCCGGCGGCGCGGATCCCCGACCTCGTTCAGAAGAGCGTCGAGCGGGTCGGCAAGCGTCCGGCGATCATCTTCTACGGCGCCCGTTGGTCCTATCTTCAGCTCTGGGCGGAAAGCGGGCGCTTTGCCGCGGCGCTTCGGCGCGAGGGTCTCAAGGCGGGCGACCGGATCGCGCTTTACCTTCCGAACGTGCCGGAGTACCCAATCGCCTACCTGGGGGCCCTACGAGCGGGACTCACGGTGGTTCAGGTGAATCCACTGTTCCTGGGTGATGACCTGGCGACCCTCCTCGAGTACTCGCAACCCTCCGCGATCGTGACTCTCGAGATCCTGTATCCCAACCTCACGAAGATCCAGAACCGATTCCCGACGCCCCTCACCATCGTCGGCCAGTTGCGAGAGTTCTATCCCGGGTTTACTCGTCTCTTTGTCAATCGAACGCTTCGAAAACGGGGCATGTCCATCGAGGTTCCGACAGGGCCTCATCTTCGCTCGTGGGGCTCGGTCATGCAAAGCCCCGGGCAGGTGCCCGGACTGACGACGGACCCGTCGCAGGAGGTCGCCGTCCTGCAGTACACGGGCGGAACGACCGGCATTCCGAAGGCTGCGATGCTGAGCCATCGCAACCTCATCGCGAATGCCATGCAATGTCGCGCATGGTTCGGCAACCGTTCGACGGGCCAGGATGTGGTGCTCGCGAGCGTGCCGATGTTCCACATCTATGGGCTTACCGTGGCCCTCAACTATCCCTTGTTCGAAGGGGCGACGATCGTGCTCCAAACGCGCCCGGATGTTGCGGGAATTCTGAAGCTCGTGAACCGCTACCATCCTACGCAGTTTCCTGGAGTGCCCGCGCTCTACCAAGGGTTCAACCAACACCCCAAGGTGGGGCGCTATCGGCTCCGCTCGATCCGCGTCTGCGTGAGCGGCTCGGCTC
>JBAUTP010000097.1:0-13497 GCA_049582265.1 Thermoplasmata archaeon | reverse complement strand
TCCTGGAGGATCCGGGCTGTTCCGGGAGCGAAGCCCATGTAGTGATTGTTGACGAGCGCATAGATCTCACCCGCGCTTCTCCCTTGTTCGCGGAAGTGACGAGCCATCACCTCCATCGTGGCGCGCTCGTCGCGTTGGATGTGGTCGAACGTGGTGAGCACCCGATCCCCCACGAATCGACTGTAGAGAAAGTCGCTCGTGGTTCGATAGGGCGGCGAGACCCCCGGATAGACCGACCACACGAGCGCTGCCCCGCGAGCCTCGAGAAGTCGGAAAGTCTCCTCGGCCCACCACGAGTTGTGGCGGAGCTCGACCGCGAGCCGGAAGTCGGGTGGGATCTCACCCAGTAACCGCTCCAGTCTTGGCACCCCACTTGGCCGGCGGGACGATGGAGGGAACTGCGCGACCAACGGACCCAGTTTTCCGGCCGAACGGAGGGGGGCAAGTGCAGCAAGGAAGGATGCGACCTTGCTGCTCCAATCCTCCCCAATCGGGTCGTGGGTCACTTCGCGGGGGATCTTGAGTGCGAACGTGAATGTGTCCGGTGTCACCGATGCCCACCGGCGGGTGAGGAACGGCGAAGGAGCCCGGTAGAAGCTCGAGTCCACCTCGGTCAGGGGGAACACTCGCGAGTAGCGTTCGAGATATTCGGAAGGAGGGCTACCGGGCGGGTAGAAGGGCCCTACCCAGTCATCGTACGCCCAGCCCATACACCCCACGTGATACCGGGCCACACCCATCGACCGGAGGGATGCGTTTGACCGTTTCGACCGGGAGCGAAGCGGTTCAGCGGGAGGACGAATACGCGGGCAAGAGAGATAATCCGGGGCAACTTATCCGAGAAGTGCACGACCGCAACGCCTCACCTCCTTTGCTGAGGCGGTTATTCGAGGCCGCTGGATACCGGCTGGAGGACCGCCCGTTGGGCCTCCGGGCGCTGCGCCTTGCGGACCGACGGGGGGTGTTTTTCGCCGACGGTGAGCCCAACCCTGCGGACCTCGAGGACGAGTTTCCCTCAGAGACGGTACACCGCACGGTCGTCTACGCCGAGGATCCCGGGCCCCTGGCACGGGCTCTCGCCGCCGACCGACGGCTCGAGGTCCTGGACGGTAGCACGCTTGGACCCGGACTGGGGGAGCTCCTTCTTCTCACTCAGCCCGAGACGCCGTCCGAAGGATCGGAGGAGGGAGACGCATGGGCGAGCCCACTCGGAGGATTTGTCGAGGGCGAGCGAGTGATCCGCCCGCACCTCGGGGAGTCAGAGGCCGTGGCGATCGCCGGCGTCGATGGATTTCGCTACCTCCTTCGGCTCTTGCCGTTCTTCCTCGCGGCCTACCGGGTACGCGTACCCACCCCTCACGGAGGTCGCGGTCCCGTTACGCAGCACCTCGTCGCCGTGAATGCTCTCTCGGGCCGCATCGAGGTCTGGGAGGAGGGTGAGCGAGAGTTCATCGGAGAGCTCGTCGAACCGCACGAACGACTTGAGCCAGTGCTGACCGAGTCCGACTGCCGTCAGCTCGCAGAGGAAGAGCTACGTCGCCGTCATACAGCGGAGGTGGACCATGTGGAACAACATCAGGGGGCCATCGTCATCGAACGCCGTCGAGTCCCTCCCGCCTCCGGAGACCTACGAGTCGGACCCGCCGTCCTAGTTCATGTTCCTTACTGGTACGTAGAAAGCCCCGAGGGACGCGTCATTCTCGACGCGGTGACCGGTCGACGGGTGGGCCCCGCCGACGAAGCTGGCGTGGCGGAGCCGGGCGCCTAGCCGCCCCGCCGGAGTAATAGGGCGTTCGCCCTCGCAGGTTCGTGCTACTCGAACAGTACCAAGTGGGCCCCTACCAGAACTTCACGTATCTGGTCGCCGAGAGCGAGGGAGGGGACGCCGTCGTCATCGACCCCTCGTTCTCGATTGATCCGGTGCTGGACGCCATCGACCGTCACGGCGTCAAAGTCCGGTTCATTCTCAACACCCACAGCCACCGTGACCACATCGCGGGCAACGCGGATGTGCGTGACCGCACCGGCGCCAAGATCGTCGCGCATCGACTGGCACCGCTGCATCAGGATATCTCCGTGGACGAGGGAGATTCGGTGGATTCGGGCCGTCTCCGTATCCAAGTCCTTCATACCCCCGGACACACGGCGGATAGTGTCCTCTACATCTTCGAGGGGCACGTCGCCACCGGCGATACGCTGTTCGTCGGTGAATGCGGTCGCACCGATCTCCCGGGGGGTGACCCTAGCCAAATGTACGACAGCCTGCTCGGTCGGGTCATCGCGCTCGACGACGGGCTCGTCGTCCTACCGGGCCACGACTATGGACCGACTCCCACCTCTACGATAGGTCGCGAAAAACGCGAGAACTACGTGCTCCAACCCCGGAGCCGAGAAGAGTTCATTGGCTTCATGAAGGGGTGATGCCCCACTTCCATGGTACCCCCGATCCCCTCCATGGAGTCCCGAACGCTCCAGGCCGCCGGGGCTCGTCGAAGCCAACCCGGCTCGCCGGACGTGCGCACGCTGGTGAGTCGCTTGAGGTCCGCAAGCACAGAAGCTCCTCAGCTCGTGTCCCTGTTCGACGCGCGCGCGATCGGAGGAGAACGTCACTTGCTGTCCGCCTGGGCTCACCTGGGACGATCCCGGAGCCGCGGGCGAGAACGACTCAGGGACCGCGGCGCCGAGTTCGCACTTTACGTTGCAGGGGACGACCAACTGCCTCGAGCCCTTGCGAAGGTCGGAGTCAGCGCGGATACCGAGACCTTCGTCCTCGTGGCCGAGCGTCCACGTCCCGTGTCCGAGCTGCTGGCGAGCTTCGGGCTGGTCGCGGACCCGAGCGTGTATCCCCGGCTTCCCGACCCTGAGATGCTCCGTCGACTAGGGCTCGAGCCCTCGGAGTGGGCGCACCTTCCTTCCGCGACGTGGGAAGGATTGGTGCTCGAACGGGTGGCTCTCGTCGACATGGTAGGCCCGGCTCGCTCCGGTCCGGGGAAACACGTTTAGCGGAGGACCCCGTGGGCGCGCTCGGCCCGGCGGCCGGCGTGCAGGTGTAATCTAGCGGTAGGATGTCAGCCTTCCAAGCTGACTACCCGGGTTCGAAACGAGGGACCGTACCGGTCCTTCGCGGTAATCCCGGCGCCTGCATCTGTCTACTCGCCCGCTCGCCGGGTCTCTCCGGAGGCGCGACACGATTATCACGCGGAACGTGGCTGCTAGGCTGCGCTGAGGTAGCCTAGCCCGGCAAGGCGCCAGCCTTGAAAGCTGGTGGCGGCAACGCTTCGGGAGTTCAAATCTCCCCCTCAGCGCCTGGTTTCGTGGTGCCGGCGACCGAAGAGCCTTATGGACCGAGGCGCTCCGCGGAGGAACGATGGCGGTTCCGGCGGCGGCGACGCCTCTCATCGAGCAGTACGAGGGCGTCAAGGCGCGATACCCGGGGCATCTCATCCTGTTTCGGGTGGGCGATTTTTACGAAACCTTCGGTGATGATGCGAAGCTCCTGAGCCAAGAGTTGCAGGTCGTGCTGACCGCGCGAGGACCCGATAGTCGAGGGGCTCGCCTCCCGATGGCCGGCGTCCCGCACCACGCGGTCGATGGGTACCTGGCGCGTCTGGTAGGGAAGGGGTACAAGGTCGCCCTCTGCGACCAGGTCGAGGATGCACGTTTTGCGAAGGGCCTCGTTCGACGGGAGGTCACGCGGGTTGTCACGCCCGGTACCGCGCTGGAGGATAGGATCCTCCCCGGTCCCGACCATAACTTCCTCGCCGCGGTGGTTCCCCAAGAGGGAATGCCGGGCGCCTTCGCCGTCGTCGACATCTCCACGGGAGACCTCGCCGCGGACCGGACCCCGCACCCCGGCCCCGATGGTCTCGTGACGGCGCTCGCCCCGTTTGCTCCTCGCGAGATCCTCCTCATCGGCGGAGCTTCAGAGACCACCCAGGCAACGTACGAGACGATCCTTCGACGCGAATTCCCGAACGCGCGGCTTGAGCGCCGTGTCACGTCAACGGTCGACCTCCCTTCGGGCTTGACGGCCTACGCATCGCGTTCGGACGGGACCTCCACGGCGGTGGCCGGGCTCGTGGAGTACCTCATGGCAACGCAGCCCCGGCTGCTGCCGTTCGTCGACCCCATGGCCTATCATGCCGACCGTCGGCTCGTGCTCGATGTGAAAACGCTTCGCCATCTTGAGATCGCTCGGCCGATGAACCCCGAGGACCCGCGGGGTCCGACGCTCCTCTCCACGTGGGACCAGTCGGTCACGGCGACCGGGCGGCGCACGCTCGCCTTCTGGCTACGGCATCCCTTGGCGGACATCCCGGCGATCTCGGAACGGCAGAACGTGGTACAAGCTCTCATCGACCGCGGAGGCGAACTAGGCCTCCTTCGCATGCACCTCGGAAAGATCTCTGACCTTTCCCGGATCGCTTCGCGCTTGGCCGGCCGAAGTCTACGTCCGGGCGAGCTTCACTCGCTTCGGGAAAGCTTGGCGGGCGTGAACGAGGTGCAGAAGTGGCTCTCGAAGGATGGACCGTCGAGCGTCCTCGAGGACGTTACGCGACGGGTCGATCCCCTTCACGACCTTACCGTGCTGCTCGAGAGGGCGCTTCCCGATGCAGGAGAAGGAGGGGCCGACGATCGCCGGTTCCGCCCAGGGTATTCGGCCGACCTGGACCAGCTCGCACGGACGGAGGCTCTGGGACTCGAGGCCCTTGGACGGCTCGAACGCGACGAGCAGGCGCGCACCGGGATCCGAACGCTGCGAACAGGCTACAACCAAGTCTTCGGGTTCTACTTTGAGGTCAGTCGATCGCATCTCTCCAAGATCCCTCCGGAGTACCGGCGAAAGCAGACCCTCACCGGGGCGGAGCGCTTCACATCGGACCGGCTTTCCGAGATCGAGCGGACCATCCTCGAAGCTCGCGAGAATCTTCAACAGCAGGAAGGGGACGCTTGGGAGGCCTTCCTCACCGAACTGGAACGCTACGTCGTACGGGTCCACCGCGTGTCAAGGGCCATCGGCGAGCTTGACGCGCTCGCGACGTTCGCCCACGTGGCGCGCGAACGGAGCCTCGTCCGACCCATCGTGGACGAGAGCCGTGTGCTCCAGATACGAGAGGGTCGACACCCCGTGCTGGACCGGACCCTCCCGGGTCGGTTCGTTCCCAACGACACGGACCTCGATGCAGACCACGAGCGATTGCTCGTGCTCACCGGCCCAAACATGTCCGGGAAGTCAACGTACATGAGGCAGGTCGGCCTCCTCGTGGTCCTCGCGCAGTCGGGGGCCTTCGTTCCGGCGCGCTACGCTCGCGTGGGTCTCGTCACATCGCTCTTCACCCGCATGGGCTTCACGGACGAGATTGGTCGAGGCAAATCGAGCTTCATGGTCGAAATGTCCGAGGTCGCCGAGATTCTGCGGTCGGCGGACCCCGGTTCGCTCGTCCTGCTCGATGAAGTGGGGCGGGGAACCAGCACGTTCGATGGGCTCGCCTTAGCATGGGCTACGATCCGCCACCTCCACGATTCGGTGCGTTGCCGCACCCTCCTTGCGACGCATTATCACCAGCTCACGGAGCTGGTGGCGAGCCTCGGCGAGGCGCGCAACGCTCACCTCGCCGTCCGTGAAGCCGCGGCCGACCTCGTGTTCCTCTATCGGCTGGTCCCGGGAAGCACGGACCGAAGCTATGGACTTCACGTGGCCCGGCTCGCCCAACTTCCGGCCCCCGTCCTTCGCGAGGCCGAGCGTCTCTTGCGAGAACTCGAGGCGAGCGGTATCTCGTTGCCGGGGGGAAACTCGAGGTCGGGCCGCCCGCCGGTGCGCTACACCCAGGCGGTCCTGTTGCCTTCGACGGAGAACGATACGACCACCGAGTTCCTCGGAGCGCTCCAGGCCCTCGACCTCGACCACATGAGCCCCATGGAGGCTCACCAGTTCGTGTCACGGTGGCGTCGCCGGCTCGGCCCCACCGCGACCGAGGACAAGCCGTGACGCGAACATCGGACTCCGGACGGAGCATCCGTCGGTTGGATCCCGCCACGATCGCTCAGATCGCCGCGGGCGAGGTGGTCGAGCGGCCGGCCTCGGTCGCGAAGGAGCTCATCGAGAACGCATTGGATGCCGGCGCTCACGAAGTGGTCGTCCGCGTGGAGGACAGCGGTCTCCGACTCCTCGAGGTGCTCGATGATGGGGTGGGAATCCCTTCCGACGAGCTCGACGTGGCGGTCGAACGGCATACGACCAGTAAGATCCGACACGCGAACGACCTCGGTAATGTGCGAACCCTCGGATTCCGGGGGGAGGCGCTCGCATCGATCGCTTCCGTCGCGCGACTCACCGTCGCCTCCCGGCCGCCGGGCGAAGAGCTGGCGCATGCGCTCGAGGTCGACGGCGCCCACCCCGCCCGTCGGAGCGTCGAGGCGAGGGCGACCGGCACCACGGTTCGCGTGAGCGGTCTTTTTGCTGCCACGCCGGCCCGGCGGAAGTTCTTGCGTTCGCGTTCCGCCGAGACCCACGAGATCCTGGCGACCGTGGAACGAGCCTACCTGGCCCGACCCGAGGTCGGGTTCACGCTCGCGATCGATGATCGGCCCGCCCTCCGCTATCCGGCGACCTCGTCGCTGCGGGACGCGGCGGCCTCCGTCCTCGGGGACGACCTCCTGGGCGCGTGCGTCCCGCTCGTCGCGCCACTCGGAGTGGCCGCTCGGGTCGAAGGCGTGGTCAGCCTTCCGGGGTTCAGTCGCGGGAACTCGCTCGGGATCTTCTTCAGCGTGAACGGTCGGCCGATCGAATCGCGGTCGTTCGTCGCGGCGTTTCGCGCAGCGTACCACGATTACCTCCCCCGTGCCCGTTTCCCGGTGGGTGTGATCCACCTCGCCATCGACCTCAGGCGGGTGGATGTGAATGTGCATCCCGGGAAACGAGAGGTCCGCGTGGCCGGCGAGCGAGAGCTCGCGGACGAGCTTCGGGGAGCGGTGCGCCGCGCTCTCAGTGAAAGCGCGGAGGCCCATGTGGCCCCGGCCTCCCACGGCTCGGCCTCCCCCTCCCCCGCCCTCGACCTCAGTCTCGCCGCCCAGGTCGCCGCCCGACTCTCGGACCGCCCGATCCCAGGACCCGGCCTTGCGAGCGCGGTAGGCTCGGCAGCCGCGCGGAGTATCCAGCGTCGTCTCCCGATCCCCGAGTCGCGTCGCGGAAGCGTGCGACGGCCTCAGGGAGGACGCCTCGAGCTCGTCGGAGAGCTCCATCACCTCTACTGGCTCGCGAGCGCCGACGAAGGGCTCGTCCTCATCGACCAGCACGCCGCGAGCGAACGCCTCGTGTATGATGCGCTCCTCCGTAACGGCCGACTCGCCCACCAGCGATTGGTGGAACCGGTTCACGTCACGCTGAACGGAAGGGAGCGCGCCGCATTTGCCGAACACCACGCCACGGTGGAGGCCTCGGGATTCTCGATCGAATCCTTCGGACCCAATGCCTTCCGCGTCCTCTCGGTGCCGGTCTACCGAGGATATGCGCCACGGCCCGAAATCGTTCGCGAGCTCCTTTCCGAGCTCGCGGAAGGGGGACGACCCACGATCCCGAACGGGCTCGTCGAACGCCGCGCCGCCTCGATCGCCTGCCACGCCGCCGTCCGCGCCGGAGATCCGGTACCCATGGAGGCAATGCAACGGATCCTCGAGGGTCTTGCGGACCTCCCGGAGGCCTCGTACGCGTGTCCGCACGGACGTCCGATCCGGGTTCTCCTACCGCGTGCTCGCTTGGACCGCTGGTTCTTGAGGAGTCCGACGTGAGCGGACGTCGGCCTCCCGTTCCCGAATCCACGATGGCGGTCTGGGTTGCCGCGTCCTTGGAACCGATGGGGTTCGAGGTCCACGTCGATCCGGACGGAAGCGACTACTTCGACCTCGTCGCGGTCCGTGGCGAGGAGATCGGGCTCGTCGAGCTCAAGGTAACCGACTGGCGGACCGTGATCCGGCAAGCCGTTGACCGTCGGGATTGGGCCGATTGGGTCGCGGTCGCTCTGCCCCGGGCGAGCCTGGCTCAACGCGTGGCGGAGCGCACCCGACAGGGTCCCGGGGTCCGCATCGGAGTCTGGGTAACTACCGCGGGCTCGCTCACCGTCGTTCGCCCGGCCACCGCCTTCGCTCCGACCGGGGAGGCCGAGGCGGACCACTGGAGGCATAGGCTCCGAGAGCTGCTTTACGAAAGTCAGGGAGCGTGGCCCCCCGGGGAACTTCGCTGGTCTGTGGGTCGGACGACCCCGCGTCGGGGGGCGTGGCGACTGGATGACTTCCCGACCTCACCGGCCCCAGTGGGAGATTCCGGCCCGCCGACACCCGACACGTAGGCGGCACGCTCAGCTCGCTCGCGCCCGCTGTACGACCCGCTCGAACCGCTCGGCCATTCGTCCGTAGCTGAATTCGTCGGCCGCATGCTGTCCGACCACGGCCATCTGCCGCCGCAGGGCCGGGTCCGCCAGCAGTTCGGCGAGGTCGGAGGCGTAGGCTTCGGGAGTGTCTTCGTTCACCACGCGGATGCCAGTGCCCACGGGGAGCCCATCCACCGGTACGTGCGAGCTCACGATCGTCGCGAGGCCATAGCGCATCGCCTCCCGAGGAGCGACGCCGAAGCCCTCGTAGACGGCGGGGAAGAGGAAGACGTCCGCGGCCCGAAGGACGCGGCCCTTGGTGACCTCGTCGACGACGCCCAGGTTCGTCACGCCGGGCTCGCTCGCTCCGACACAACCTACGACGAGGAATCGAGCACCCGGGAAGAAGACGCGGACCCTCCGAAAGGTGTTGAGCGCGATGGGTAGGCCTTGACGGTCAGGCGTCCGGCCGATGAAGGCGACCACGGGGACGTCGGCCGGAATGTGGAGCGCGAGTCGTGCGTCCGCCCGGCTTCCGACATCGATCGGGTCGGGCACGCCGATCGGGACCACTTCCGTACGCTCCGTGGGAACCCGATAGTACTGCATCAGAAGCTTCTGATTGAGCTCGGAACCGACGAGAACGAAGCGCGCGCGTTCGAGGGCTCCCTTTTCGAGGCGTCGCAGGGTTCCGCGGTCGAGCCAATCGCCCATCTTCTTGCGGAACCCCGTACGCTTCTCGAGCGGCCGGAGGGTCTCGAAGGTGTGGAGCGAGACATCGAAGGCGAACATGCCGAAGACCGCCGTCGATTTCCTCGGGAGAGCCATGGCACCGGCCTTCTCGTCCGTGCCCACGACGACGTCGGCCGCAGGGTCCAGGAGCCGGGAAGCATTGTGGCCGATCGCAATGTCACGACCGAACGGGCGTCGGCTCACCCCCACGAGGGGTACGGGGATCCGCCCCACCCCTCGGTACGGTTCCCGAGACGCGACGAGGGGATCCGGGTAGAGGACCCGGACGCGATGACCGCGCACGACGAGCGCCGCCGCTAGTTCCCATACGGTCCGGCTGAGTCCTGAGGTGATGTCCTCCGGCGGCGCCGTTGCAAGAAAATCGATCGACCAGGACGGCATCGATTAGGCGGCAGCGCCGCCTAGCTCATGACCGAAGCCGTGGCCGGTCATCGTCGCTGGGACAGGGACCTGCATGAGGTCCAGTATTGTCGGGGCGATATCAAGGAGTGTGACTGGACGCGAAAAGGCGTGGGGGTGGATCCCGGGTCCCGAGGCCATGAGGATCCCGTTCATCCGATGGACCCCGCTCCCGTAGAAGTAGGAAGGTCGGTCCTCGAGCATCACGGAGGGGTAGCCAAAGTCCATCCGGGGTTCGGTCGCGAAGTTATCGATCTTGAGAAGAAGAGCGGGGGCACGCTCGAGCTTCGAGCCTTCGTAGATCTCGGCGGGTTCGAACACCTCGACATGGGCGGCGGGGTAGTGCTCGAGCTTCGAACGTATCTCCCTCACGACCTGACGTGATTCGTCGGGGGTAAGGTGGGGATTCCACCGATTGAGGTAGATGCCTTCCGGTACCGGATGCGAGAAGGCGACGGTGCGGTCCCAGTCGATCTTGTCCGCCATCCCTTCGAAGCTGGCGTTCCCGCCGAGCCAACGCTCGAGGTGGGTCGCGTTACCGTTCTCCCGGACGCGCTCGGCCACGGCCGATACTAGACGACGTGTGACCGGGAAGCGGTCGAGCGCCATCACGACCTTCGAGAACAGCCGACGTCGCTGGCTATCGCCCCCATTACGGAAGTAGAGATAGTGATTCTCGAGGAGCCAGCGGTTCGTGAAGAAATCGGACTTCGCGATCCCATGCCCGTGATCGGAAATGACCAGCGTCGTGGCATTCGGGTCGGGTCGACGGAACGCCGCGTCGATCTCCCGACAGGCGCTGTCGAGGCTCTTCCAAAAGCGAACGAGGTCCGAGTTCCACCGTTCGACGGGTTGTTCGAGCTCGGCCCAGTGCTGGTGCTGGATGCGGTCGCTTTCCCGGAAGAGAACGAACAGAAAATCCGGCGCATACCGCTCGATGAGGAACCGTGTCGCGCGCGCCCGCTGGGTCACGCCGCGTTCGGCGAGGTTCATCCACGATTCCCGCTCCGAGTCGCGATAGGGCGGGAGCTCGGGCACCCACGGCTCCGCGAGTTCGGACTCGACCGTGGCTCGAAGGTCGGGAGGGAACGTGGCGGGCCGCTCGCTGATCATCCCCGGGATAACGAACCCGTTGATGGGATACCCGGCCCGGATGGGGAAGTTTACGACCCCCACGCGGCAGCCGTGGCGGGAGAGGTGGTCCCAGATCGCCTCGGCAGGACGGAACGTCTGAATGAGCTTGCTCTTCCCCGGTCCCCCGTCCGGCTCGGTGAAGCCGAAGATGCCGAGACTCCCCGGGTCCTGCCCTGTAGCGAACGAATACCACGCCGGGATCGTCTTCGGCGGGAAGACCGATTGGAGCGGAGAGCGCGCGCCCGACCGAAGCAGGGAAGCGAGAAAGGGGGTCACCCCGGCCCGGACGAGCGGGTCGATAAGGTCGAAAGTACCCCCGTCGATCCCGAGAACGAGAACGCGTTGACCCTCCTTTACCACGCTGATTCCTCCATCATCGCTCTTTCCGTGTGAAGGCCCTCGACGGGCGAAACTGGCCGCCACGAGCCCAAGGTCCTGGGGCGGGTCTGTATTTGAATAAACCGACCCGACTTTTTAAACGGATGTACCGAAAGGCTCGAGTATCGTTGGACCGCCTGCTAAACCGTATTCCGGGGGGAACGGGCTACACCATCCGGATCGCTTCGAGATTGTAAGGAGTCCGTGTCTCGAGATTGAAGCGTTTGTGAAGACCGACCGCCAGGTCGAGCGTTTTCGACTCCTCACCGTGATTGAGGAGGATCCGCTGCGGTCGAGGTTCGAGTGTCGCGACGTAGTTCATGAGCTGCACCCGGTCCGAGTGACCCGAGAACCCCTCGATCGTAGCGACCTCGAGCTTCACGGCGACGGTGATCTGCCGGCCCCCGTCCATGAAGGTCGCCTCGGCCAGACCGCGTTGCAGCCGTCGTCCGAACGTGCCTTCGGCCTGATAGCCTACGAAGAGAATGCCGTTCTTCTCCTCCGATGCCCAGGACCGGAAGTACTCCATCACCGGCCCCCCGCTCATCATGCCCGACGTCGCAAGAACGATGCATGGCTCCTTCCCGTCGACGATTCCGGCCCGCATCTGGGAGGAGTCAACGCGATGGAAAATGTCCGACAGGAACGGATTGTCCCCTTGCTGGAAGATCTGGGTTCGGAGCTGGCTATTAAGGAACTCGGGGTAGGCCGTATGAATGGCAGTGGCCTCGAAGATCATCCCGTCCAGGTAGACGGGCACCCGAGGGATCTTTCCCTCTCGCATCCGTTCCTCCAAGACGAGCATGACCTCTTGGGAACGGCCCACCGCGAATACGGGCACGACGAGCTTCCCGCCGCGGGCGAGGATCTTGTTGGAGAGGTGCGTCAATTCCTCCGTCGCTTGCTGTCGACTGGGCTGCACATCGCGGTACCCCCCGTACGTGGATTCGAGGATCAACGTCTCGAGGCGCGGGAACCGGTTCGTCGCCGGGTTGAACAGCCAGGTGCGGTCGAACTTGATGTCGCCGCTGTAGGCGAGATTGTGGTCTCCGTCGCCGATGTGGAAGTGACAGATGGAGGACCCAAGAATGTGGCCCGCGTTGTGTAACGTGAGACGAAGATCGGGGGAAATGTCCGTGGTCTCCCCCCACCGAAGAGGGATCGTTCGAACGACGAGGTCACGGACGTTGGCCGATTCATAGAGGCCTTTCCGGGCCTCCTGGTTGGTGACTTTGATGGCGTCGAGCAGCATCAAGGTCATGAGGTCGCGCGTCGGCGCCGTGCAGTAGACAGGGCCCTTGTACCCGTACTTGAGCAGCACCGGGATGAGTCCGCAGTGGTCGAGGTGAGCATGCGTGACCACCACGGCATCCAAGGAGTCCAACGGGAGGAGTTCTGGCGCGTTAAAGTAGGGCGTCCGGTCCGACCCGGGATCGAGGCCGCAGTCGATCAGCACCTTCGAGTTCTGGGTGGTTAACAGATGGGCCGAACGGCCGACCTCCCGGTACCCTCCCAAGGCGGTGTTGCGGGCCCAGATCTTTTCGGGCAATCGGTCCCGCGCGATGCGGATCCCGACCTTCTTGAGAAAACTTCGTCGACCATCGAACTCGTTCCGCAGGTGGATCCGCACCTCATCCACGGTCTTCGACGGGATGGGGGGGGTCCGAACCACCGTGGGGACCCATCCAATCTTACGTTTGAGCTCATTGAGAACGGACCCGCCGCGCCCGATGGCCGCGCCGGGGTTCGCCGCCTCGATCGTGACCTCGCCCGTCTCAGGCTCGAAATAGAGCGCGGAGATTTCGGCTTCGGCGGGGATAACCTCACGAATGGCGGCTTCGGCCTCCTTGGGGTCGATGAGGATCTCCGGATCACTGCGCACGAGCACGCGACGACGAAGTCGCTGCGCTACCTGGCGGAGCAGGTCTCCGCCCGAGAGGAACGAATCGAGCTGCTTGGTGTACAGGACGATGTGGGGTCCTTCGAGTTCGATATCGGTGACCTCGACGGAGTCCGGGAGGACCTCCCGCAATGCTTCTTTCGTTTGGTCTATTAGTGAGTCGAAACTCATTGGGTGTAGGAAAAGGTTCTCGGCAATGGCCCGCCCGGAGGGCGAGGAGCGTTACGGGAGAGGCGGAGGCAACGGAATCTTAAGCGCTTTCAAGCGCTTATTTGTTTCGTCGTCGGTGAATTCGTGGTATTCCTTCGGCGTGATGGTATGGATGAGGTATCCATCCCCGCTCGCGGAGTCCCGTTTCATGGCGGCGGTGAGGCCGCGCAACGAGAGGTCGACGCCATCCGAGACGGTCATGTCCTTCGAGTAGTTCTCCTCGAGGAGACCATACACGAACGTGGAGCCGCTGCCCACCGAGACGAACTTGTCTTCCATGGAGCCGCCGGCGGGATCGATCGAAAACACATGGCCACCGCGCGAGTCGACTCCTCCCAGGATCAGCCAGGCGTAGTA
>JBAUTP010000096.1:0-1872 GCA_049582265.1 Thermoplasmata archaeon | reverse complement strand
CTCGTAGAATGTCCGCCTCCGTCCCTTCCTCACTACCGATGTGGGTCAGGAACAATCGGCGCGCTTTCATCGAGGTGGCGGCTCGTGCAGCCTGGGAGGCGGTCGAATGTCCGAAATCGTGAGCCCAGCCCGCGTTCCGTTCGGAATACGTCGATTCGTGGATGACGAAGTCGGCTCGAAGGCCCTCAGGTACCGAAGGTTGGCGGGTGTCACCCGTGTAGAACAGCGTCCCCTCATCGGAGGTGAGCAGATACCCGAGATTGTACACTGTATGGTCCAGCGGTACGCTCTGGACCCGCCAGGCGCCGATTGTCGCTTCGGGCGTGAGTCCCTCGATAACTCGAAAATCATAGACTTCGGCAGGGTCCTTGACCATCGCTTGTACGTCATTCATCGCCCGCAGGATGGGCGAGAGCCCCGGTGGGGAAACGATCGTGAGCGGCCGCTTCCGTCCGATAATCATCATGTGCAAAAGAAAATCGAAGAGGCCTCCGATGTGGTCACTGTGCAAATGGGAGATCAGGATCCCGTCCACTCGGTCGATCAACCCGGCATCGTAGAGGCGGCCAGTCGCCCCGGCCCCGCAATCGAGGAGAAGCCCCTCGAAGAGCGCGCTGCACATTTGGCGTCGACCTCCCTGGAAGTTTCCCGCGCCAGTACCGAGGAAAGTGAGTTTCATAGGTCCGCACGCTCGCGCAAGGGTTCCGTGGCGAACCAAGAAGGAGTATTTCATCTTCGGTGCGCGTCCAGGAACTCGGGGCAAGAGGTTTCTCAACGCACTGGAAGAAGGGAGTGGCGGGGACGCCCGATCGAAGTTGGACCTCCATGCATCACGAGGGGAGGGGCATCCGCACGCGTGATTCCCTCTTCCTGAGCCCCTTCCATGCGAGAGGTATTCTCGAAGGGTCGAATGCCGTCGATGCATGCAGGTTCCGGTCGTACGGGAGGGCGATGTCGCGTCCTGGTGCACCCAATGGTTGAACGCCGGAACTTCCCGCGCGCTCTTTCGATCCGGCCACCTCTCCGTCGTGCTCGGTCTCGCGTTGGACGACGGCCGGGAAGTGGTTTTGAAGGTCCGCGCTCCTTCGAGCCGGATCAACGCGTGCGTCGAGGTACAACGTGGCCTGTGGCAAGCGGGCTTTCCCTGCCCCCAGCCGTTGGCGGGTCCAGCGCCGTGGGAAACCGGCGGTTACATCGCAACTGCGGAAGCGTTCGTTTCGGGAGGCGTGATGCTCAGGTCTGGGCCGGACTCGCCACGCTTGTTCGGATCTGCGCTCGAGCGATTGGTGAGAAGCGCACCGGCCCTCTCCTGTATCCCGTCGCTGGACCCTCCTCCACCGTGGTTCGGCGCACCCCAGGAACGTGCGAATCTCTGGCCGTCGCCGCCGGACCGCGACTACGACCTCAACGAAGGATCAGAGCCCGATTGGATAGATGATATCGCTCGAAGAGTGCGTAAGCGCCTCCACCGGTCCCTTCTCCCCTTCGTCGTGGGCCACGGCGACTGGGAATCGCAAAACATCCGTTGGAACGGAACCCAGCTCTACGTGGTCCACGATTGGGATAGCGCAGTCGCGGGTCCTGAGGCGGTCATCGCTGGAGCGGGGGCCGCGGCATTTCCGGCGGAGGAAAAACCATCCGCCGCTCGTCTCGAGGAGAGTGAAGTGTTCCTCGCTTCGTACTCCCGGGCTCGTGGTCATCCGTGGAGCCACGATGAGGGGGAAGTCGCCTGGGCGTCGGGTCTCTGGTTGATGGCCTACAATGCGAAGATCGAGAGCCTCGACGGAGGTCCATCCCCGGTCCTGGATCGATTGGCTTCGGAAGCGGAAGCGAGACTTCGACGCGCCGGTGCCTAGCCGCTTTCTGGGGCAT
>JBAUTP010000095.1:0-2139 GCA_049582265.1 Thermoplasmata archaeon | reverse complement strand
AGGTAGCCGATAGCGTCCGAGATCTGTTTTCCGTTAGGGACGTAGAGTGAGATGAGCTCGGTGGCCCGGCCGCGGACGGCCGCGATCTCGTCGAGCTTCCGCTGGAACGAATAACGGGCAAGCTGGGTCGCTTCCGAAGGCTCGCTCACGGGAAACCCCCCGTAGATGCGATGTCCGCTCCCACCCGTTCACGAAGCGGGCCAATGGTGGCTGGACCCCCTACGGCCCCCGGAGGCCCGCGCCCCGGGCGGCGCAGTCAGAGAAGTTTCTTGATGTGCTCGTCGATGACTTCTTCGGGGTAGGCGCCGACGATTCGGTCCACGAGCTTCCCCTGCTTGTAGAAGAGGAGCGTTGGGATGCTCATGATGCCGAGCGCGCCCGCCTTCTCGCCGTTGTCATCGGAGTTGAGCTTCCCGAAGGCGACCTTGTCCTTGTACCGCTCCGAGAGCCGGTCGACGATCGGAGACACCATCCGACACGGGCCGCACCAGGGCGCCCAGACATCCACGACGACGACGGGGTTCTGCTGGGCGAACTTGTCGAACCCAGACCCGTCCAACTCCTGAACGGACATGATCTTCCTCACACTATCCGAGCCGATGTATCTATTAAAGGCTTAGTCGAAACCGAGGAAAGTAGGTGGTTCTTCGGGGGTCGGCGCTCGATCCGGCCACGACCGAAGCCGATGTCGCGACCAGATGGAATATGTATCGCCCGGCCCTATCGCTAGGTATGGAAAATGCGTCAGCCTCGGTGCCTGCGGTCTCCCGCACGGATGTGCTAAGCCCTGGCGGCGGCGCCGTGCCCGTCGCCGAACGTCTTCTTCGCCGACCCGCCCTCGTTACTCCTGCCACCCGACGAGCGCTGCGCCACCGGATGCTGCTGTTCCGGCAGGCCGCGATGGACCGTATCCTCGACCTCACCGGGGGCAGCGAAGCGGAGCTCAAAACCTTTCGACGGGAGTTGACGGAATCCGACTTGCCGGACGTGCTCATCGCTCGCGGAGCGGGAATCGCCTTCACGCGGGAGCTACCGCAGGGTTCGCTCCTCTATCTCCTCGTGCGGTGTCTCAAGCCCCGTCGAATCGTGGAAACCGGCGTCCGCCCCGGCTACTCGACGGCTTGGTTTCTTGCCGCTCTCGATGCCAATCACGTGGGCGAGCTCGTATCGCTCGGCCCGGGACCCTCCGTTGGACGAGCTACCGGCGTGCATGATGTGGGCGTCGGCCAGTTCGTGGCACCCAAGCTTCGCTCTCGATGGACGCTCGTGCTCGGCAACACGCCCGAGCACCTGGCGGCGATCCTTTCCGAGTCGCAGGGCGTGGACCTGTTCTTCTACGATAACGGACCCGATGCGAAGCGGGCCCGCTTCGAGCTCCACGGCGCATGGAACGCGCTCTCGGAGCGTGGCATCCTGCTCGCGCATCACGTGGACCTCAACCCGGCCTTCGGCGAATTCTCTCGGGCTCAGGGCCTGACGAGCCAGATCCTCGACCCCGGCCCGCCCCCGATGGGTGCCATCAGCATGCGCTCGGCCGGGAGCCGAAAGCGTCGCTAACGTTCGAGCTCTTCCACGAGATGCTGGACCGCGGGCAGTATCAGCCGGTCGAGGGCGGTTCGCACCGCGCGTTCCGACCCCGGTAGAGCGAACACCGGCTTTTGCTTGATGAGGAAGAGGGTCGCCCGGCTCAACAGGGCCAGTGGACCCACCTCAGCGTAGCTGATCGACCGATAGAGTTCGCCGAATCCCGGAATGACCTTCCCGCCCATGGCTTCGAGCGCGTTCACCGTGAGGTCACGCGAGCTCACTCCCGTCCCTCCTACCGTGATGGCCGCTTCGACAGGGACCTCGCTGAGAAGAGGTTCCAGCATGTCGCGGATGTCGGCCACGCTGTTCGCGACGAGAGCGTAGCGGACCACATGGTGACCCCCGCTGGTGACCGAATCACGCGCAAGATGGCCCGACGGATCGTCCTCCTCCGTGTGCGTGTCGGAAACCGATAGGACAACGAACCCGAGTGACCGGCTCCCGCTCAAGTGGTGCCGGGTCGCCGGGGTTGTTTCATGTCCAGGTTGCGTCATACGCCGTCCGAAGCTCCCTTCATTTTCTTTAGGACGCGAATCGGTCCTAGAACCGTGT
>JBAUTP010000094.1:0-3411 GCA_049582265.1 Thermoplasmata archaeon | reverse complement strand
TCGTATCCGCCAAAAAGGGACGTCCAGCGGGGGGTCAGCGCGCTTAAATACTATGTTTAAATAGTTTATATAATCATGACTGGCATCCGAATCGAGAACGTCGTAGCTTCGACCTCCCTTGGTGCCGAACTCGACCTGCAGTCCATCGCACTCACCCTCGATGGGGCTGAGTACGAACCCGATGAATTCCCGGGTTTGATTTATCGTCTGAAAGAACCGAAAACTGCCATATTGCTCTTCCACTCCGGGAAGGTCGTCTGCACGGGCGGGAAAAGCTGGAAGCAGGTAGATGAGTCCATTCGCAAAGTTTCCGAACTGATTCGAAAGGGCGGACAGAAGATCATCCAGCATCCCAAGATCCAAGTTCAGAACATCGTTGCAACGTCGAGCCTCGAAAGCGAGATCAACCTCAACTCGGTCGCCATCACCTTGGGACTCGAGAGGGTCGAGTACGAGCCTGAGCAGTTCCCTGGGCTGGTCTGCCGTATTGAGGACCCGCGAGTGGTTGTTCTACTCTTCGGAAGCGGCAAGTTAGTTTGTACGGGCGCCCGCCGACCGTCCGACGTCTTGTTGGCAGTGCAAAAGATCACCCACGAGCTGCAGAGCGCGGGACTCCTGCGACGGGACCGAGGCCCCACGAGCTCCGAAACTGCTCCCGCACCTCGTAAGACCAGGGCGCCTCAAGGCGGGTCATCGGCGACTCCCGGCGCCGTCTAGGCCGGCCCGCTATCGTTCGGTCACTGTGCAAGGCCGGTCGGGTGAGCCACCGGTGGGATGTCACTACTTGCCCTCACCGTCGTCCAGTCAGCGCTCTCACCGGCGATTCACACGGGCCAGTAGCCTCATCTACGTCTCTCGACTGACCTCCCGTACGATTAGGACGAGAAGCCCGATCATTCTCTCGTCCGAGTGAAACCGTGAAGCAGATCAAGCGAAGCTGGCCCCGAAGAGGAGAGATGCTGAAGATGGCGTTCGAGCCACTTCCGGACGAGGAATTTCGTCAGCTCGTGAAGTCTGGCGCTGCCATTCCGGGGCAGCAAGGAACGGCGCTGTTCGTCGCTAAATGGCGGGATGGGCCAGGGATGGACGCGGAGGCATTCTTGACGGCCCTACATGCCCAAGGGTCTTCGCTCGCGGTTCGGCGGTACAAGGGCGACTTCAATATTCGCGTGCTCCCAAAGTCGTCGCCCGCGAATCCCAACACGACTTCGACGTCGGGCAAACGCAAGGCCTCGTCCTGAAGACCGTGAGGGGTCCGGGGACTACACGGGCGGGATTAAACCCCCAATACCTTCGGCTGGATCGGAGCTTCGTGCCACGGGCGGTCTAATCCGTGGATCCGCTCGGCATCTGCGTCAATACACAGACCCCACTCCTTCAATTCGTTCTTCCCGAGCGGTACGCTCAGACGAACTCGGGCCCCGGACCCACGATCGAACTATCGGAGCTGGCCGAGGGGGAGGATTACCGATTCTCGCCTGGGGGCGTCACACGTATGGTCCTGCCAATGCTCCAACGCTTGGTGTCGGAAGGGGTCCTCAAGAAGGTGCACTGGGTCGCACTCAATCCGAGAGCTCCCGGTACGATCGAGATCCCCGGGATGACGCTTCACTACGTGAGTTTGGAACCCGATCGCATGGCGAGCTACGCCGGGGTGAAGGAGGCGATCTGGGCAAGGGCCCACGAGGCCGACCTGGACCAGCACCACGACAATCTGTTCTGGACTGAGGCTTTTTCCGAGTACACCTATTACAACCGGGTAACGGCCGAGCTCATACGCGAGCTCGACGCCCGGGAGGATTTTGACGCCTTCTACGTTCACGACTTTCAACAACTTCCGATAGGAGTTATGCTCGGCACGCTCAAGCCGAAGATCTTCCGATGGCACATTCCATTCCACGAAGGCGCGATTCCGGAAAGCTGGCGCTCCATGCTGTCAACGTATCTGAGTGCCTACGACGTGGTCATTGTCAGCGCGCGGAAGTACGCGAAATCCCTCAAGGCCTTCGGCTACGCTGGGAAGATCGTGCGTGAGTACCCCGCAGTGGATCCCGCGACTTACACGAAGCCCTCCGAGACCGATGTAGCGGCGACCTGCGAACGATTCGGCGTGAAGCGCGAGGATACCATCGCTCTGTTAGTGGGCCGGATGGATCCAACGAAGTCCCAGGACCGCGCGATCAGGTCCTTCTCGGAAATCGCTCCGCGTCACCCCCATCTCAAACTCGTACTCGTGGGCGACGGGAGCTTCTCCGGATCCCAGAGCGGACTCGGGATGTCGAAGTCCGAGATATGGCGTCGAACCTTGGAAGAACAGGTGAAGCGGGCCGGGCTGAAGGGGCGTGTCATGCTCACGGGCCACGTGAATCAGCTGGAACTCGATAGCCTCTACGAACGCGCGTGCTTCACCCTTTTACCCTCCCCGCTCGAAGGCTTCGGACTCGTCGCGGTCGAAGGCTGGCTCCACAACAAACCGGTGATCGTGGCGCGTGGGGCGGGAGTCGCCGAGCTCGTCCAGGACGGAGAAAACGGGCTCTTGTTCAGTCCTGAGGTTCCGGGTGACCTTGGCGCTAAAATGGAACGCTTGTTGGCCGAGGACGCGGGGCCGCTCCGGGAAAAACTCGCCCGACGAGGGGCCGTGACCGCGAAGAAATGCTCCATTGATGCCGCGGTCACTGTGGAACGACAGATCCTGAACGATCTGTTCGGGGGATAGATGTCGGCCCTTCTCACCGAGCTTCTCCCCTTCGTGGCCGTCGGGATCACTCTGGTTTTGACCTGGCTGTTCGCGGTGTTGGTGAGCGCTGCCATTGGAAGACTGATGCGACAAGGCTCGCAGCAGGTGACGGTCGCGGCGCGGCGGCTGGGTGCCGTCCTCATCTGGTTGGTGGGAGGAACCCTGGCGCTCCAGGAGCTGGGCCTCAGCCCTGACATCCTCCTGCTTATCGTGGCCCTTCTGGGAACCGCAGCCATCGTAGCTCTCCGCGAACCTCTGGGAAATATTGGTGCCCGCTATTTTTCCGACATCTATTCGCCGTTCAAGCTTGGGGACTCGATCCGGGTACTCGGCAACTCGGGCAAAGTCATCGAGATGAACTCCATGACTACCGTCCTTCTCACGGATGATGAACAGCTCATCTCCGTCCCCAACGCGACGTTCATCAAGGAAGTGGTCGTCAACACATCTCCACAAGCCTGGAAGGAGGTCAAGATCCCCATCGCGATCAGCGGCAATGTGGATCTGCCAGCGTTTGAAAGTGAGCTGCTGAAGAGCCTGTCGAAGTTGAGGAACCGACTCGACCAGCGATTTCCACCGGTGCTCACGACGCGCACCCGATCCGCCGGTTCCACTGACCTCACTTTGACCCTGATGCTACGACGTCCGGAGGAGCGCGACGCCATCACCATGGA
>JBAUTP010000093.1:0-6593 GCA_049582265.1 Thermoplasmata archaeon | reverse complement strand
CTGCTAGAGTGTCCGCCGGCCCCATGTGATGATTATGTTCAGATCTTCGGCCGCGCGCGTCCTTCATCAAGGTCGCGACGGCCATGGCCGCCTCGCCACTCCTTTACAGCAAGGGGACCTATGGCATCCCCGCGATAGCGTCGATCTCAATCAATCGATTACGGTCTCCCCAGCCTTTGATGCGGACGACCGACCGCGCGGGTGGGGTCTTGAAGTACGACGAATAGACCTTGTTCATCCTTTCGAAACCCCTAGTGGAGGTCAGGTAGACCGTCGTTTTCAGGATGTGTTCCATGTCCGTTCCGGCGGCTTCCAAGAGGGCCCTGATGTTGTCAAGTGACTGTCGTGTCTGGTCCGCGATTCCACCGACTAACCTTCCGTCAGGTGCAGTTCCCGACTTCGCAGTTGTGAATACGAGGTTCCTGTACCTGACAGCGTTCGAGAACACATTTGGTGCGGGATCAAAGACGTTCATAGACGAAACTCGTCTCTTTTTCATCTGCTTCTCTCTCACATCCGGAAGGGATAAGCCCTACTCACAGCGTTGATGCGGTCGACGCCGTCGTTCGGCGTCCGGGCCCATCGCGGTCTTGTCTTCGAAAACGCGCGCCCTTCTTCAAGCTGGCGGCGAGCTGCTCACGTCGTTCGCTCGCCTCGCTCGTCGAGCGCGAAGAGGGCTGACTCTTGCATCCAATAATTGGTGCGTTGCTTGAACCCGGGATTGGTTAGGGGATGAGCACCGCGCGTCCGACAACCTCCCCATTTTCCACCCGCCGAAGCAGATCCCCGCCTTCCTCTAGGGAGCCTTGGGCAGCAATACTGGAATCCAGCGCCCCCCTCGCGGCGATTTCCGCCACTTCCTTCAACTCGCTAAACACGCTTCCTCGCGACCCAAGGAGTCCGAGCTCTCGCCGAAACAACGGAAAAGGTGCCAAGCTGAGTCGGTCTTCCTGGCGACCGGAAGTCACCACGTAGCGCCCGCCGGCCCGAAGCGTCGTGGTTAGGCTGCTTGCCATGACTGGATCGCCGACGAGATCCAATACGACATCGACCGAGTCGCTCCCGAGCTGGTCCGCAGACTGGCCGGGAGCCGTTGGGTCTACTTGCAGGATTCGATCGGCTCCCAGTGCGGTCGCACGTTGAAGCGCAGGCACACGAAGATCAGCGGCGACGACTTCCGCTCCTAGGAGTTTCGCGATCTGGACAGCGAAAAGGCCGACACCCCCCGTGCCCAGGACCAAGACCGTCTCCAAGGGCATGAGATGCGCTACGGTCCGCAATGCGTGGTAGGCCGTGACTCCTCCACACGTGAGTGCGGCCCCGGCAGCCGGGGTGACCGAGGCGGGAAGTGGGATCACCCGGGAGGCCTCGGTTACGACATATTCTGCGAAACCACCGTCACGATCTATTCCAAGGACTTGAGCATTCAAGCAAAGGGTCTCTCTTCCGCGAGTGCAAGGCGGGCATTTCCCGCATACAAGCTTGTGGTGCGCGAGAACGAGTTCTCCCGGCTGGAGAGCTCCATCCTTCGGGCCGGGGCTCACGACCTCCCCGACGATCTCATGACGGAGGATCAAAGGGAGTTCCCGCTGTTGCCGATAGTTTCGAATCATGTGGATGTCCGTTCTACAGATGCCGGCCGCCCGCACCCGAAGGAGAACTTCGCCGACTCGAGGGGTGGGCATTCCGAGATCGACCAGGTTCGGCCAATCCTGACCCGGGCGTAGTTGGAGCGCGCGCATACGTGATTTCGTGGAGCCCCGGGACTTCACCTGTATTCAGGTTTTGCGAGTTTGCTGAATCATGCCTCGGCGGTCTCAGTCAGCGCGCTCATCGCGGTCCCCATCGACCGCGCGTGTCGGTGATAAAGTTCGCGCGGCCGCGGCCCACGCGCCAGCTACGGCTGCGGGAGCTCCCCCTTCACTTTGGGCATCAGTCCATTATGGGCACGCCGTGAAATTGAATGCCAGTCCAACGCTAGTGTCAGAGTCAACCTCCCAGGTGCCGTTGGGAGGTATCTGATACGAGTAGCTCGCGTCGGCGGGTACAAGTGCCGGGACAATGCCATAGAATGCGGAACCTAGATTGAAGGGGACTGAGACCGCGATTCCTTCCGTTCCCAGGCTAACTCCAAGTCCCCCACCAGAGCACGTCCCGTAGCCACCATCGCTGTCGTACTGAAACCCTGCGGCGAAGTAGACTGAGTGAATGCCGAGCTGCATGAACGAAAAAGGCACGAGGACATCCGACGTGTTCCCTGAGCCGAGAAGCTGAACCGTGAGAACCGTCGTCTCATCTTCGAGAGGGATCGGCGAGGGTGCCATGACTGTTGATCGTGACGCGACACAGCCGGCAGAGGGCCCGGCACCGGGGACAAACTCCGTCTGCTGCGAGTACACTGTCCACTGATTGAGTGAGAACGCTCCGACCGCGGAGCCGTTCGAGGCGGTCAACGAAGCCGATAACCCCGGGACCGGCGAAGACCCGGGAGATTCAAGTCGCACAGAGGTTGCTGAAGCGGACCCTAGGTAAGGCGAGTCCAGCAGGATCAGCGGGGTCCATAGGACCTCGGTCGAGATTGTTCCTGTCTTGACACAGGCTTCGTAGTATACGATTCCATATCCGCCGAGCACCGGTAGCAGCAATAGGATTCCAGCGCCCACAGCACAAACGACGATGACTCCGATCCATGCGTGCCGATCCTTAACCCAATTCATTGTTGCATGCCCTCGGGCAGTGCTACCGGCGACCCTGACGTTCTATCGCGAACTAGGGCATAAGGATTCGATTCTGTTGTCCTCTCGCGCTCATCGAGGTCGTGCCATCCACCCCGCGCGCCGTCCACAAAGCCCGCGAGAGGGCGAGTGGCGAGTCACGGCTTCCCGAGGTTGCTCCAAAAAGCAATTTTTAACTTCAGTCAGATCATTTACTGGTTACGTCCGCTAAAGTATTGCCCACCGACCTTCCCAAACGACGGCGCACACGGCGGCACAAACTTGCCGTCGCACTAGGAATTGGTGGGTTCCTCATCGCTACATTGATTATCGTGTTGACTGTCGTCCCGTTCACTCATTCTTTCTCAGGGCAGATTCCCATGAAGGTTGATCCGAACATTTCCACAGGTTACGCCGGCTTCTGGTCGCTCACCTTCCCAAGAGAATCTTCTGTGAGTCTCACTTGGACAAGCATCTCAGGAACGACCGTGACGTTTTACGTCGCCGATAACGAGAGTTCGTACTTCCCACTTCTTTGCGAGACTACGGCGAGGTCTGGCTCTTGCCAGTTTACGGCACTGGACTCTGACTACTATCTCGGGACCTTTGGCAATTCCACTCAACAGACGGTCACGTTTCAGGGAACGTACACCGGTCCGTTAGTGTGAAGTTGCAGAAGCCGTTGCCAACCGTCTCCTTGCCCCTTCGCGCTCATCGAGCCCCCGACCCGTCGCCTGCTCGCCTCAGACTCGTGGCACGTTATCGACGTTCGGTTCGGCTTTGGTGAAGTACGGCTGGTTGGATCGTCGTGCGATATGCCGAGCCCAAATCAAAAGCGACCAGCCTCCGATTGCAGTTATGCCGAATTCGAGAGCCCCTGAACCCTCCACCCAAGTGATACTCGTGTTGCTGGGGGACGTGACGAGGCCGGAAAGGAGGAAGGCAAATGGCATTGTCCCAAAGCAACCCGCACTGATGCCCCCGATTTTGGGCAAAGTCAGATTGTAAGGCGTCCAACGCCGTGTCAGCAACCCCATCGGAGTCAGTCAATGCAGTCTTGAACCCGATAATCCTTCCCGCGCGCTTATCGCGGCCCTCTCTCGGCCGCGCGCCCCACATCAGGTCGGCGGGGGTTCAACAGAGGATGAAGGAGGGCCCCACGACCCCAGGCGATTGGTCCGTCTCAGGGAAAGAAACGCCCACAGGCTCGTCGCAACCACAAGGGTCCCGAGAGTGAGGTAGGTCACCGTTACCCAGAGAGGTAGACCTCCGCCGACTTCGAGTTGCGGTCGAGTGTTGATGATCAGGCGAAGTGTTACTCCCAAGATACCAAGGGCAGTAGCTCCCGCGAAGCTCCAGGGTCGCCCCCTTCGCTCGAAGAAAAGGAACAGGAGGGCCAGAACGATGATTGGGCTGACGGCGGAAGCCGCGAGCAAGCCAACGGGAGCTGCCACCGAGTACAGCGCGATCGCGAGCGCGCCAATGACCGCGACAAGGAAGAGGGCCAGGAGAAGGCTCGCAGCCCGTTGGGACGTGTCGACAACCAAATCCAGCTGGCCCCCGATCTTACCGAGACCGAAGTGCGATCGCGAATTTAGCGTGTGGCCTACCGCAAACAGGCAAGACGACACTCCCCAGTCGACCCGGCTCCGGTTCTTCCGCAACTCGCGCGCTGATTGCGGTCCCTCATCGGTCGCGCGCGTCCTTCATGGAGCCTGCGCGGCCACGGCCCCCCCGCGCAGGCATCACAAGGACACGGGCTCGCGTCTCTCGCATCGACCGTCCCTCTTCTCGCGAGTGTCAAGATGGTGGACAATCCGGAGTTACGTGATCCGTCGGGATGTTTTGAGGATCTTTGATCCATGCAAAATCGCCCTCTTCTTGCTTTTTGCCATAGGATTGCGAAATTGCAGGGTCCAGATGGCGTGTGCCGCCGTTGGGCAACAAAGTGTGGTCGAGTTTTGCGCCCAAGTTTATCTGCTCCGCGAGACGTTGATATCTCGATGGAACTCGGCAGACGCTTGGCAAAGTGTCGCGCCACGCCTCGCTTCCGACCGAGAAACGTCTGTATGCCCATTGCAGTGGTGTTAGCCCTCGCATGTTCGGGTTTGGTCGGGCTGGGTTCAAGCCTGTTCGCCGAAGGAACACCACTAGGAGCCACCCACTCGTACACTGATCGGTCGGGAACGGAGGGTATTCACTCCGAGAATGCCCAAGAACCTTCACAGGGTTCGGGTACGCTGGACGCGGGTAGTGTGGCGACAGGAGAGGACCCCGAGGGGGTCGCCTATGATGCCCAGAATGGCTTCATTTACGTGACTAGTGATCAAAAACCCTACATCACGGTCATTAACGGAACTTTGATCGTCGCACAGATTTCACCATCGGGGGTCAACGGTGCAGGGACGGTTGTCTACGACCCCGACGATGGGCTCGTCTATGCCGGATTCTACAATCAGATCGTCATCCTCAACGGCAGTTCGGTCCTGACCACCCTACCCTCCGAGTCAATCGTTTCCGGCGGTGCGTTCGACTCCGGCAATGGGGATGTCTACTTCTCAGGGGAGCTCAACGGCAATGTAACCATTCTACATGGAACCACGGTCGTGGACGAACTCGCGCTTGGAGGACGATTGGGTGGTGTAGCATACGACTCGCAAAATGGACTAGTGTATGTTGCCCAGCTGAACCTTCCCGGTAGCAGCTACCCGGGTGGAGTCATCGTTCTGAATGGGACGTCCATCGCCGCCCGGATCGCAGACCCCCAAGAAGCGTCCTTTGCCATCGAAGAAGGTTTGGTCTTCGACCCTCGAAATGGATTGGTTTACGCTGAAGATGGCGAGCCCCAAGACACGCTCGTCGAGATCAACGGAACGTCCGTTGTTGGGACGATTCCCATCAATCGAGCCACCTTTAACGAAGTAGTGACCGCCGGAGTTTTCGACCCTGTCACGGGGGACCTCTTCTACTTGGACGAGGACGGTGTTGTCGTAGTGAACGGTAGCTCTGAAATCGCTGCCATTCCAAGTGGGGGTTACATCGGCCTAGACGGGATCGGTCAACTTACATTCGATGGCTCGAACGGAGACGTGTACGTTGCTAACGATGGAGAGGAGTCGTCCCAAGTTTCGATCCTCAATGGCACGCTTGCTATTCCCTTCATATCGGCGTTTACTTCGACTCTTCCGACGGTTGAGCTTCAATCGGCGAATTCATCGACGACCACGCTCCACGTAGATCTCAGCAGCGGGAGCGGCCTCTCGTACTTTTACGACTTTTTTCCCAGCCTTCCGGGATGCACCAGCGTGAACGCGAGTTCGCTAACGTGCACGCCTGTTCAGAATGAGCCGTACTCGATTGCCGGCTCGTACGTGATCACGGCTTATGCCAACAGCACGATTGGCTCCATGTCGTTAGCAGGTCTGACCCTCAACCTGGTCCTTCCGCTCACCGTGGCGCCGACTGTGTCATTGAGTCCGACCGATGCGAATTACACTATCACCTTTAACGCGAATCCTGCTCAGGGTTTGGAACCTATCGCTTTCGACTGGTCGTTCGGCGACGGAAATCACTCTTCGCTCCAGAATCCCACATACGCGTTCGGTCATACCGGAAACTATTCCGTGCGCCTTTCTGCAACGGACGCCCTCGGTGGTCGCGCCCAAGGAACGATTGACACCAATGTGGATGCCGGCCTATCTATGGCCATGAGCGTATCCAACTCGACCCCGGAGTTAGGTCAGTCCATCGCGGTTCACATCACGGCTGTCGGTGGTGTGCCCCCCTACACATTCACCTACACCGCCCTCCCCCCGGGTTGTTTCTCGTCTGGCAATACTAGCATAGCATGTATTCCGACCCAGGCGGGAACCTACAACG
>JBAUTP010000092.1:0-8128 GCA_049582265.1 Thermoplasmata archaeon | reverse complement strand
GCGTTGCCCGACTTGTGGAGGGATTGTGGAAGGTCTTCGTGGAGGAGGATGCCGAGCTCGTGGAGGTCAATCCCCTCGCTGTCGTCGGGGACCGTGTCGTGGCCCTGGACGCGAAGGTCATCATCGAGGACGACGCAACCTTCCGTCATCTCGGCTATGCGGATATCCGGGACGACCGGACTCCGCTCGAGGAGCTCGCGCGCGAAAAGGAGATCGCGTTCGTCCAACTGGATGGGAACATCGGCGTGATCGCAAACGGTGCCGGCCTCACGATGGCCACGCTCGACGTTCTCGCGGAGTTCGGCGGAAAACCGGGCGTCTTCTTGGACCTCGGGGGCACGGACGACCCGGGCCGCGTGACCGAGGCGTTCCTTCTGATGGCGCAGGCACGGCCCGCGGCGGTCTTCCTCAATATCTTCGGGGGTGTAACCCGATGCGACACCGTAGCGAACGGCCTTGTGGAAGCGATGAAACAAGTTCCTTCCGGGGAACGGTTCCCCCTTGTTGCCCGGATTCGAGGCAACAACGAGGCCGAGGGGGTCGCGATATTGCGGCAGGCGAACGTCACTTCTCTCACGGACCTTCGCGAGTCCGTCCAAGCGGTGATCGAGGCGGCCCGCCACGTTCCGACGCCTCGCGGAGGGAAGGCATGAGCGTGCTCATCGACCGGGATACGCGCATCCTCGTCCAAGGCGTCACGGGGCACCAGGGCACGGTCCACACTCGGAACATGAGGGCGTTCGGTAGCCAGGTCGTCGCGGGAGTGACACCGGGGAAGCAAGGCTCGACCGTCGAGGGCGTACCCGTTTTCGATAGCGTTCGAGAGGCCGTCGATGCCACCGGGGCCACCGCGAGCGTCATCTTCGTCCCAGCGCCCTATGCGAAGGACGCGTTCCTCGAGAGCGTGGACGCCGGGATCCGACTCACGGTCATTGTGACCGAGCACATCCCGTTCCACGACATGCTCGTCATGTACCACTATGGAAGGCTCCGCGGGTGCCGCATCATCGGACCCAATTGTCCGGGCATCGGCTCCCCGGGCAAATCGAAGCTGGGCATCATTCCCAACGTCGTCTTCCAGCCGGGGCGGGTCGGCGTCATTTCCCGAAGTGGGACGCTAACCTACGAGATCATGAACAGTCTCAAGGAGGTTGGCCTCGGACAGAGCACGTGCATCGGGCTCGGCGGCGACCCCGTGGTGGGTACGAACTTTGTGGATGCGCTCCCTCTCTTCGAGCAAGACCCCGAGACCGATGTCATCGTTCTCGTGGGAGAGATCGGCGGGACGGCGGAAGAGGAGGCGGCGGAGTACATTCACGCCCGCGTCAAGAAACCCGTCGTCGCCTACGTCGCGGGTCGTTCGGCGCCACCCGGGAAGCGGATGGGCCATGCCGGGGCGATCATCGCCCGCGGTCGGGGAACGGCCGAGAGCAAGCTCGAGGCTCTCAAGCGTGCGGGTGTCACCGTGGCCACCCTTCCGTACGAGATCCCCGAACTTGTTCGGGCGCAGCTCGACCGTGGACGGCGCATGTGACCGCGGCCGGACGTTCCACCGACACCGTCGAGACCGACGACCCGTGCATCTTGCCCGGTTGCAGCGAGTCAGCCGTTCGACACCTAACGCTCACGGAAGCCAAACGGGCCTTCGAGGATCTTCCCGACCAGGGGCGGCGCGCACCGTTGTGCCGGGCCCACTACAAGGCGTGGAAGCAGGCCACGAAGGGTGACCGCCGTATCGAGCGATTGGGCCACTGAGGGGCGGAACCGAGGCCTACTGTTTACGCATCTTCTGGGCTCGCATGCGGCGGCGCATTCTTTTCTTGCGCCATTTCCATCGCATGTGACCACGCTTTTTCCAGACCCGCGAGCTCCGTTTCATCCCGTATGACCAACGATGGGCGCGCTCTACGGTCGGCTATTTAAAAGACTTGCCGGCGACTGGCGTCCGCCGATAGACATTGCGCGCGCCAGTGGATTCCGGCGGGTGTCCAAACGCGTAAATAGCGTGCGATGGTCCCGCACGGCGGGCGTGTTCAATGGCAAAGGCAGAGGCGGAAGCAGAGTCTCGAGATTCGGGTTCACAATTGAGTGAAGCAGAGATTGCGGTCCATTGGAAGGAGGAGAACTACTTCTATCCGCCTCCCAAATTCATCGGTCAGGCGAATCTGACCGACCCTGCGATCATGGACCGGTTCAGTATGGAACACTTCCCGGACTGTTTCCGGGAATACGGCGACATGCTTTCCTGGGACAAGTACTGGCACACGACTCTCGACACGAGCGAAGCCCCCTTCTACAAGTGGTTCGTCGGGGGCCGGCTCAATGCGTCCTACAACTGTGTCGACCGAAACTTGCCGAAGTACAGGAACAAGGCAGCGCTAATCTTTGTGCCGGAGCCCGAAGACGAAGCCCCCGTCTCCATCACCTACCAGGAGCTTTACGTTCGCGTCAACGAGCTGGCTGCGTACCTCCGCGACGGTGCGGGACTCAAGACCGGCGATCGGGTCACCATCCACCTACCTATGACGCTGGAGCTCGCGGTAACTATGCTGGCATGCGCGCGCCTCGGCGTCGTCCACTCGGTGGTATTCGGGGGGTTCAGCGGAGAGTCGTGCGGACGACGCATCGCGGACTCTACGAGCCGGCTCCTCATCACCATGGATGCCTACTATCGGAATGGTAAGCTCGGCGACCACAAGCCGAACGCGGACATCGCTGTGGCCGCCTCGGTGAAGGAAGGACACACCCCCGAGAAAGTCCTCGTTTGGAAGCGACATAAGGAGAGGTACTCCTCAAAGACACCCATGGTCGAAGGGCGCGACTTCTTCCTCGACGACCTGTTGAAGCCGTACGTCGGTAAGCGAGTAGAGCCCATTTCAATGCCGGCGGAAGCTCCGCTGTTCCTCATGTACACGAGCGGAACGACGGGAAAGCCGAAAGGGTGCCAACACTCGACAGGGGGGTACCTAGCCTACGTGACGGGCACGTCAAAGTACATTCAGGATATTCACCCCGAGGACGTGTACTGGTGCATGGCCGACATCGGATGGATTACCGGTCACTCGTACATCGTCTACGGTCCCTTGGCCCTCGCAGCGACGAGCGTCATTTTCGAAGGGGTTCCGACGTATCCGGACGCAGGGCGACCGTGGCGGATCGCTGAGCGGTTGGGTGTTAATATCTTCCACACGTCCCCAACGTCAATTCGGATGCTCCGGAAGTTGGGGGCGGACGAGCCGAAGAAGTATAACTACCACTTCAAACACATGACGACCGTCGGCGAACCCATCGAACCCGAGTCGTGGAAGTGGTACTACCATTCCGTTGGCAAAGGCGAGGCCGTCATCGTAGATACGTGGTGGCAGACCGAAAACGGCGGGTTCCTGTGCAGCACCAAGCCGGCGATTGACCGGATGAAGCCGGGAAGCGCGGGGCCGGGCGTTCCGGGGATCTATCCGATCATCTTCGACGAAAAGCGGAACGAGGTACCGGCCGGGTCGAACAAGGCCGGCAACATCTGTATTCAGAACCCCTGGCCCGGCCTTATGTCGACGATCTGGGGCGATCCCGATCGGTACAAATCGACGTACTTCGTGAAATACAACAGGGACCCGAAGAGCACCGACTGGAAGGACTGGCCGTACCTGGCAGGTGACGGTGCCATGCAGGCCGCCGACGGCTACTACCGTATCCTTGGGCGAATCGACGACGTCATCAACGTGGCGGGTCACCGACTCGGGACCAAGGAACTCGAGTCGGCCTGCTTGACGGTCCCGGAAGTGGCCGAGGCGGCCGTCGTTCCGGTCCCCGATGAAATCAAAGGACGCGTCCCCGAGGTCTACGTCGCGCTACGCCCGGGGATCGCGCCCAGCAAGGAGATCGAGGAGAAGGTCACGCGGTCCATCGAGACCCAGATCGGGAAGATCGCTCGACCCAAGACGGTCCGTATCGTCCCTGACATGCCGAAGACCCGCTCGGGCAAGATCATGCGTCGCGTCCTCGCCGCCATTTCCAACACCATGGACCCCGGCGACATCACGACGCTCGCGAACCCGGACATCGTGGAGCAGATCCGGGTGCAAGTTCAGGGAGCAGGACCGGTCAAGACCAAAGCCGGGCCCGAGGACATCAAAGAGTTCGGGAAGGTCGACTAGGGACCCGGCGCGTTGGGACATCCGACTCGCACGAAGGGGGGGGGGGTTGGATGTCCCAACCAAACTCCACTGGGCCCGACCGGACGATGTTGATATTGCATTAAGCCCGGGGTCGGACGAGGCGCATGCGGATTCCCCCGGCTGCCTCAGCCGCCGTCCAGGCCTTCGAGCGCTTCGTCCCGGGCGGACCGAACATAACGCTCCGGAAGATGTTTGGACAGCCGGCGGCGTTCGTCAACGGCAACCTGTTTTTCAGCGTGTACGGTAAGTCCGTCCTGATACGTCTCCCCCGCGATTATGGGGGAGGGACGGCGCCGGGCCCGGGGTTCACTCCCTTCGAACCGATGCCCGGGCGCCGGATGACCGGATATTGGGTTCTTCCTCCTCGTTTGCTGCGGAACGAGAAGGAGAGTCGGACCTGGGTCGCGCGATCCCTCGAGCACGCGGCCCGTCTGCCTCCCAAGAAGCCCAAGCGGAAGTCCACGTAGGACCGGGTCCCGCCTTCCCGAGATCAGGCTCCGAAGCGGGGGAGCCAGCCCCGTATCGTGGGGTGCTGAGATGAAAGGAGAGGCGGAAAAGGTTGTCTCGGAGGGAGCGGGCGTCCCGCCTAGGTGGGCAACACCTTCCGACCGTAGTTCCAGTTGGTCAGGTCGGCCGTGGCCACATAGTAGGCGATGAGTCCGTCGAACACGATCTCCCCGCCGACGACCCAAGCCAGCGAGGTGGAGATCATCGTGGTGCCGGGTTGGGCCAGCATCCAGAACTTCACCGTCAGCAGGGCGAAGGCGATCACCAGGAAGAGGAAGACCAGGGTAATGCCCACCCCGTGCTTCGGCGCGTTGATCAAGAACGCGATCGTGAACAGCATCCAGACGAAGGTGAACGCGGCGATGCCGTAGAACGTGATTCCGGTTCCAAAGAACGGATTATTGGTCCATAGCATCAGGGTGAACGCCCACCAAAAGGCGCCGTACCCCAGGAATGCCGACCCGGCGAACATGTTTCCCTTTCGCATGGCAATCAGACCCGCCGCGAATTGGGTGGATCCGCCGAACGCCATCGCCATCGCCAGGACGAACGAGTTGGTGATCCCGTTCCCGTACGGTGGCGGCAGGTTGCTCAGGCCCGCGAGAACGGTGGTCAAACCGAACCCCATGAGCCCAATGGTCGCCGAACTCGCCCACCATTCCTTTTGACTTGGTAGGGTTACGTCTAAGAATCCCTTATCCGCCGGCGCGGGCGCCGTTGGATACCCCGTTTCAGCCGCTGCCATGGTATAGCTCGGGAGCAAGTTCTGATAGTTAAACCCTTTCAAATTTTGACCCATTTCGGTTATACGGAGGAGGAGCACGCCGAGATGTTACGGCAAAAGTCTAGGGAAACATGCCGAAAAACCCGATAACGTGAGGGCAAACGCTGTCCCGGCGACCGGAATGGCACAGAACGCCCCTGCTCGGTTAAGTATGGCAGGTTAATCGGGCTGACAAATGGCAGACGTCGCCGACCTCGAGACGAACCTTCTCCAGTTCCAACTGAAGAGCTTCGGGTTCGACCGGATCGTCGAGCACGAGGGACAACCCCTCGCCGTGTTCGAACGGACCGAGACGGAGAGCGAAAGCCAGTTCCGGCCCAAGATCGTGAAGCTCCGCGTCGTGATCCCACCGGAGTGGGTCATCTTTGACCTCGCGGCCGACACTCTCTTCCTCGGTAGGGATGGAAAGACGCCCGGGCCCAGGGGGTCGGGGTCCGCCATCGAGACGGCGGCCGAGAAGACCCACTTCGTAGAGCAGGGGATCACGTGGCAACGAGCGGCGATCCCCGATGTCGGCCTGGTGTACATGCCGGCGGAGATCGCCGAGGGACTCCTGTCGGAGCCCGGACGTCGCTGGCTGGCCGAGGCACTGTCTACGTCTCGGGCCTGATGCCCGTTCTTCGTCGCCCTCCGAGGTGAGGCACAGCACCGGCACCCGTTAGAGGACCCCGGCGGCGGCCAGCTTCTCGGGAAGGTACGTGTCGGTGACGTAGTTGAGACCGTATTTCGCGAGGGACTGCTGCTCTGCTTTCTTCCCGTTCTTCAGCATGAGCTCGATCTCCGCCCTCCAGTCCGTAGTCTGGAACCGAGGGTCGCTTAGCTCCGCCTGGAGCGCCCGGATGTCCTGTTCGGTCAAGTGGTCGGACGGGAGGTCATAGTTCTCGATGTCGGAGGCCGTGACGCCGAGGAACTCGGCTGACGGGGTCGCAAGGTACTGGGAGATGTGGGCGGTCTTGATCGCCCCGAAGGCAACGGACGCGAAGATCCGGAACGACCAGGGGTCGCCGTCCGTGAACACCACGACCGGGAGGTGGAGCTCGGCGTTGAGGCGCTTGATGAGCCGTCGCGTGGAGCGCGCCGGCTGTCCCTTGAGGTGCACCAAGAGGGCGTCATACTTCTCATCGAACCCGTTCTCGGCGAGGCGGTCGACCATGCCGCCGCACTCGATGGCGATGATGAACTTCGCTCCGGTCGAGACGAGCTCGATCTTCTCCTTCTCGACATTGAACGGGAGCGCGTAGCCTCCGTCGCCCACGTCGTCCCGGCAGTTGATCGTCTTCACGATCCCTTTGCGGTTCGTCTCGCGTATCGTAAGGTCCCCGATGACGCTCGCGCCATTCTCCTCGGGATGCAACCGGAACTCCTCACGGAGCTGACCGCAGAGGACCTCCAGGTCCTCGATGAGAAGGTTGGATTCGTCCTCGGCATGGAACTTCGACTCCTCCCACCCTTCCGAGATGTAGTAGAGCTCCCGCAAGGTCGAGGTCTTGTTCTCGCGGGCCATCTCGTTGATGAAATCGACGAGGTAGAACGTTCGCAGGAGCATGAGGGCGCCATCCAGCTTTCGTGCGCTGCGCGTTCCCATCGAACGGCCGAGACGCCATACTCCCTCCCGCATCCGGAACTCGATGTTCTGCTTCGTCCGAAGGGGAAGCCGCATCCTTGGTATCTCACCGTGGGCGAGCTGGTCGTAGATCGTTTCCGCGAGATCGATCGTAGGTCGGAGGACCTCGGCCGACTTGGCCGTACGTTCGTCACTCGTCGTCGGTGATGTGAGCGCTGCTTTCCGCGGCATCGTAGTCCACCTCCTCGTCGGATTCCGTCGGCGGAAGGGGTTCGCCGGACTCGCGCGCGGCCTCGATGACGGCGCGCGGGAGTCGGACGTCCCAGTCCCCGGGCAACGGCTCGGCCCCGAGCAGGTGACCTTCGTCGACCCCCGCCACGTACCAGCTCACGTCGCCGGCGTCCACCTCGGCGCCCGGTGGGAATGCCGCGGTGACCTCGGTTCGGCCGCTGGGTTCGAGTCGCGGGAGCGTCCACCAGGCACGCCCGAGCTCCCGGTCGGTCCCTTCCGGAGCTGGTATGAAGGTCGACAGGGGGAACGACTCGGCCGGCATCTCGAGGAACAGCTCGAGGACCCGGACGCGTGGCGTATAATTCGTGATCGTGCTCGTGATACGCGGTCCCTGGGCTTCGTCCGCCCCCGTCGTGTCCACGTGGACCACGTCCATGATGCGCGTCACGACGGGGGTGAGGTCCGGCACCGGTTTATCGACGAGGCCGCTCGCCTTCTGGGCCAGTTTCGGTAGGATCCGCTGAATGATCGCGAACTTCTCCGACGCAAAGTCCCGCCGCGCGCGGCGGGAAAGATGGGTCTTGAGATGCCGTGCCGCGGCCTGGAGGGCCAGCACGAGTTCGCGGTCCAGTTCTGGATCCTCGGCCACGGCCTCCTTGGCCTCGCTGGTGAACGGGATCTGGGTGGAGGCGAGATGGACGAGGATGAGCCCCGGCCCCGAGGGGATGCCGGTCCCTCCCTTCTGGTCGAGCCCGTAGCGTCGCCAGTCGATGGACTGGACCGCGTTCGTGATCGCGCACGCTCCCTGCTGGAAGAGGAGCGGGACCCGATTCGCGAATCGAAGGATCTGCACGGGCTGGTCGGCCG
>JBAUTP010000091.1:0-2003 GCA_049582265.1 Thermoplasmata archaeon | reverse complement strand
GAAGTATAAGATAGTGTCATAAACAAACATGTTAAATAAGAACAATACAATTCGCTAAACATGGCAGTACAGATCGACCCTGCGATGTCGGGCCTCTTCGGGTCCGAGGTTCGAGCTAGGACCCTGGGGGTTCTAGCTGGAGCTGAAAGGCCGATCACAGCTTACCGGGTAGCCCAAGCGACGGGCGACCAGGGGACCCAGGTTTACACTGCGCTCCGAAAGGCGAAGGAGTGGGGCATAGTTGAGGAGAACCGGGAGAAGGGGGGAGCCTCCGTCTGGTCGCTCTCGGACCCCAATCTTCGCTCATTCCTCAACCAGCGCATCAGGATTTCCGTCTTGGCCGAGTTCATGGACTCATCCCGTCGAAAGACGCGGCCGGGCGCGTTACTGAATATTGATCTCTCAGCATACCCGAGCAAACCCATCCCCCAGGACAGCGAACTGTACCGACCCCCTGAGAAGGACGAGCTGCTCGAACGGCGCGGGCTCAGATCCCGACGTCAGACACTCGAGGCCTGGAAGAAGGCACGAAAGGCCAAATGACGGAGTGGAACAGAGTCAAGAAGATACTCGACTCCGAACAGCGACCCGAAGCTCGGTTTCTCGACTTCGCTGCCCTACTGGCCCGGGAGGCCGGAATAGACCCCCAAAATGTGGTTGTGGTTGGCGGCTCTGCCATCCAAGTCTACACGGAATCGGCGTACGTGAGTAATGACCTAGACATCGTAGCCGTTGGACACCGGGCAGCGATCGAAGACGTGCTCGTAAATTGGGGGTTCGAGGGAACTCGCGGACTTCGTCAGTGGTCACGTGATGGCCTGGACTTCACCGTCGACCTGTTCACTATCGAATACACCGGAAGCAAAGACCTCACTCGAGTGGTGGCAACGCGCTACGGTAGTGTCCGAGTTACGGCGGTGGAGGACCTCTTCCTCAAACGCCTGGACTCGGTCAGGTCGGGTTCCAGCACGCGGGGGATGGATCTGGACCACGCCAAGCTCATTCTCGACGCGTACGGGGACGAGTTCAACTGGGCCTACGTCGACGAGGTGGCTAAGCGCCAGCTCACGACCGAGCTCGTCGCAATGATGCGGGGCATGAACGCTCGCTCCGCCAACGACCGGGCGGCCAAGCGAATTCAACAGCGAGTTCGGTCACGAGCAGATTAGGATGGCGCGTCCCCCGATCGGCGCGGCTCCTCTCCACAAAGCGCGCGGTGCGAGCCTGGCGGGCTCTAGCAAAGTAGCAACGCGGCCTTACTTTACGAACACCGGTATTGCCCACTGACGGAGCAGGTTCCCAAACTCATGGAGGTCCTGTTGCTTTCCGAGATCTTGGAAGATCACGACCATGAGGTTAGGGCCGTATGAGTTGCGGTAAATCTGGACTTGACCCAAGAGGGTCTGCAGCTGCGACCTCGAGTTTGGGACTTTGATTTCAATACCGATGCCTAGGACCTCGATGTCGATCCGCCCGCCGAATATGGTGACCTGAGTCTTGACGGCCTCGTCCCCGAACTTCGCCCGAGCCGCTTGGGCCATTTCAATCTCGTAGGCCTGCTCGTTTGCGAATCGGCGACTCGGACGATAGCTCTCGATGAACTCCTGAACCAGTTGTAACTGGGGTATCTGGGCAGCATGGGTCTCCGGGATGAGTGTTGGGGACTGCTGATGGGGCAGGAAGAGCGGTTCTGGTGCGGGTGGCTGTCTGACGAAGACCTGCTCCCTGCGCGACAACCTTTCAGGGCCCGGCTCGGCCGCTCGCGGGGCGGTTGGCGGAGGCGAGTACTCAGGTGGGGGCGGAGGGCGAGCTGGGTCGACCTCACGTCTCGGAGCTGCCGCGCCCTTCTCCTCTCGTAGCTTCCTCGCGACACGGTCGATCAAGGTGTCTCGGGTCCCCCCTTCGTCGAGCTCGGCCTCCTCGCAGAGGTCCTGCAACTGCCCCTTGTCGAGGAAGTCCAGGGCCGTGGAGGGGTCGAAGTCCGGACTCGATAGAACACGCCC
>JBAUTP010000090.1:0-2428 GCA_049582265.1 Thermoplasmata archaeon | reverse complement strand
GCTCAGACTCCCGTGGGCCGCGAAAACCGCCTCTTCCGGGACATAGATGATTGTGGCCCGAATGCCGTTCCGCCGAGCCTCAACCGCGATGATTTCGGCGATCGCAAGAGAGTGCGGCCAAGTTTCGATGATGACGCTCTGGCCTCGACGAAGACCGAGCGAACGCTTGAGGGCGATTGCTGCGATTTTGCGCCAAGAATTCGTATCGAGCGGTTTGGACACATTGCACCTCGGGATTTAGGGCGCCTTGGGGAGTCTCGGTGGAGCATCAACATGCGATTCGGCAGCAGCCACACGCCCGAAGCGCATTCGAGTCAGAGCCCTTCGGCATTCAGCAAAACACCAAGGCGATGTCATTCCCGATCCTGTAGAGGAACCCAGGTTTTCGAGTTAATGCTCGACGTTTTGTTTTGTACCTGTACGCGCAACGCATCGGTCGATCGCGTGGCCGTCAAGAGCCGAAGGATGACGTCGTTGTAACTTTCTCCCATGCGCCCCCGGGCCCGCAGTTCCTCCCGGACTGCCACGTCGATTTGGATAGTTGTCGTCGGCATGGTTCAACAATCGCCATGAATTCAACAGCTCATATAGACTACGGAATTGGAATGATTGCCGGCCTTCACTCGGCGTATCGCGTGTGAGAACCCGCTGGGCGTGTGCCCGCTCGCGTGGGTGTGTTGGCCCGCGGGGATCACGAAATTGAGAGTTACTCCGACGCGGTTATCGCTGGAGCTAGAGCGCGAAGCCGGCGTCCGTCAGGAATCGTATGCATTCGGTCGAAAGCAGATGACTTAGGTTCGTTCGAAAGCGTCTTTCTGCAAGTTCGCGGGCGGACAGGAACGCTTGCACCGCCTCTCCAATCGTTGTCGGGACTTCGAGCGCTCCCAGGGGACGGAGTAGATAGCCGTGCATCTTCCGAAGCTCGTCGGTTACCAGCCTGTGACGTTGGCCTGCCTCCTTCGCGGCGAGCCAAATAATCCAATCCCAGAAGTGAACGTCTATCGCCGGTAGGGTGTTAGCGGAGGCCACGTAGGGCGGTTCCGGCCTGTGAGGCTCTTGGAAGACGAAATCGACCTTCCTTGGCCCGGGGAGAATCGCGATGAAGCATTGGTGTCGACTGAGCGGGTCCCAAAGAGTCCCCAAGGGCGACAGGGAGTGGATGATCTGCGGAAGGGCGATGGCGGCGGGCCCGAACTCTCTCGTTTCGACAGCGAAATCCCAGTCGGAGAGGGGTGTGGCGCGACCTTCGGCCCGAGAACCGACCAGCCGGACGCTGCGAATGGCTGGCTGTTTGGCGAAGAGGCTGGTGATTTGGCTCGCGAACTCTTCACTTTCGCGGGCTCTTGGCTTCCTCGGGCCCATAGGGGTCCAACCATCGAAGTCGCGCTCCGAATATGAAGCACACGGGAACCCGTCCGGGGCGACTAAGCAGACAACCGCCACTACCCGATCGGCGACGTAGCAACTCGAGAGTGGATCAGAGAGTAGTTTCTGCGGCAGTAATTCCGGCTCCAGCCTCGGGAAGGTCCGCCCACTGCCGTGGTGTACGATTTGGTAGTCCAGGAGTGACCTCGCCCAAGCTCACTACACTCCACCCTCTACCCCTTTCTCGCTGCCCCCTGCGACTTCGAACTGGAATGTTGTAGTCAGCATTGTATCCACAGTGGCTATAGGAATGACAGTAGATGTAGCAAACCGATTTTGAATATATACCAGCTCCGGGCTCAGGAGCTCCGCCCCGGGTTAGCCCGGGTAAGAAATGGTGGAAAACGATGGTAGAGGAACGTACCGAGAGAACGGAGTTGGGCCGCTGGCGTGGCTCCCGAGGTCTCTCGACCGTGACAGCTGCGGTCATCATGATCGTCGTGATCGTGATCGTCGGAGCTGCAGGCTATTTTGCCTTCACCGGTCAGAACAAGACCTCGACAGTGACGGGATGCACGCCCCCGAGCAGCCCACAGTGCTCGCCTTTTTCGAACACGCATGACATGAGCCTTCTGGTGCCGTATGCTTCGGCCCAGGCGTATACGGCTGTGCCTTTCAGTGCTGGTATTTCTGCGGGACTTTCGCCTTCCAGCTACACGTTCAATTTTGGCGATGGAACGAGTCAAACCACGACCTCCTCGTCCACGACGCACACCTACACGAGCCCAGGGACCTACCTGGCGACGGTCACATCGTTGGTGAACGGAGTGACGCACGATAACTATCGTTCGATCACGAAGGTCACGGTCCTCGCCTCGGCCTTGGAACCGAACTCCCAGAACCTGGCCGGCGTTGCCGCGTCGATCACGGGCAACAGCACGACCACGTCAGGCGCTTCCGCGATCATCTCGGCGAACCAGGAAGTGACGTTCTCGGGATCGTACTCCTCGGCTCCGACCAACCCCGCCTATACCCTAGCCACACCCCAGGTCGTCGTGCCGGC
>JBAUTP010000089.1:0-6086 GCA_049582265.1 Thermoplasmata archaeon | reverse complement strand
GGCATCCGTCCACGCGGGTTCGACTTCCTCCGCCGCCCGCTTGGCGAGTTCTCGGATCTCATCCATCGTCTGGTCCAGCCACTCGCTCGGGCTCGTGGCAGGCGGCCGGGCCGGCGGAGAAGCGTCCATCGTGGTGGGCGTGGTAGATGGGAGCACCGCCGTGCCACAGCGCGGGCACGTAGTAACGCCGGGTCCGATCATAGACCCGCAGGTGGAGCAGAGCATGGAGCTAACCTACACCGAATGAGGCACTCGCTATATTACCGCGCTCGCGAGGGCCGGCCCGCCCCGAGCCGTGGGGGAACGGCTCTCCGACGCGGGCCCTGTCCCGGCCCCCCTCTCCTCACCGTGCGACGGGCCCGGGGTCCTCGTGCTCCAGGTCGTCGGCATCCGCAATGGGGAGAATTCTCGGCGATGATATCGCATGTTCTCAGCCCCCATAGGGTAGTGAGATGATACGACCCGACGTGCAAATCAGGTAGCTGTTATCTACCTCGTTTTTGGTGGTTAACCCGTGCCGGCGTCGAACCGCTCGAGGCATGGCCCGCAGATGGAATGACATGCGCGAGACGAAGGAAAACGGAGGGATTTTCGCGCGTCGGTGGCGCCGATCCACTGGCGTCGGAGTGGCCGTCGCGATCTGCGTAGTGGCCATTCTCATCGGGGTGCCCGCATCCGTCCCCTCCCGTACGTCGGGCGCCCCCGCGGCCCCACTGGCTTCGAACGGCTACCCGGTCGAAACGCCGGTCGTTTCACTGGCCCCGAGCTTCCCGACTCCGATTCATCACGTGATTCTCGTATGGTCCGAGAATCGCGAACTGGGCCAGGAGATGCGCGATGCCCCGTTCTTGAAGCAGATGGCCACCACCTACTCCCTCGCGGGACAGTTCTACTCCGTTCGTCACGGCTCCGAGCCCGATTATCTCGCCGCGACGGGAGCCATCGACCCTGTCGTCTACCGTACGGGCAAGTACAACATCACGAACGTCGCCGACCAGCTCAATGCGGCGGGCATGACCTGGCAAGCCCTCATGGAGGGCATGCCCGAGACCTGCGACAACCAGGACTCCTGGGGTACCGGGTACGAAAACACGCACGACCCATTCCCTCAGTTTACGGACGTCTGGCAGCACCGAGACGCCTACTGTCGTGACCACGTGCTCCCGTTCACCCTCGATGACTGGACCGCGGAGCTCAACAGCTCCAATGTACCCAACTACGTATTCATCACGCCGGACATCTTCGATGACCAGCACAGCGGGTCCATCCAGGCGGGTAGCAAGTGGCTCCAGTCGGTCATCTCCCCGATCATCAACTCGTCGATCTGGAGCTCGACCGCGGTGATCATGACCTTTGATGAAGGCGTGGATACGAGCAACTCCGGCTTCAACCAGAGTTTCGGCGGGAACATCTACACGGCCGTCATCAGCCCATATGCACGGATGGGGTACAACTCGACTCACCCATACCAGACCTACAGCATCCTCACCACCACCGAGTGGCTTCTGGGCCTCGGCAATCTCGGCACCGCGAACGACAACGCGACGACCCACCCGCCGATGAAGGACCTCTTCAGTTTCACCGGTCGGCTTGCTCCGACGCCCGCGACCGTCGTGACCGGATTTGTGACGAATACCACCACGGGCGTCGGCATCGGAGGGGCCCATGTGGTCATCACGAGTGGAACCTTTGCGAATGGAACCGACACAGGCCCCGGGGGGGCGTTCACCCTCCGCGTCAACCCTGGGAGGTACGAGTTCTATGTCACGGCGAACAACTACGAGAACCTGCGCGTGGACAAACTCGCTGAGTCGACGTCACCGATGAACTTCTCCCTGACGGCCGCCCCGAACACCTTGTACACCGTATCCGGAAAGGTCACTGACTCCAAAACGAAAGCGGGGATTAGTAACGCCCAGATCCTCATCACCGCGACCGACGTGAGGAAGGAGACGAACACGTCCTCGTCGGGATCGTGGAGTTGGACCCTCAAGGACGGAACGTACAATGTAACCGCGAGCAAATCCGGGTTCGTGAGCCAGACCCAGGTCGTGGAGGTCGAGGGAGCCAACGTGGGGGGCATCAACTTCGCCCTGGTACCCACTGCTCAGTCCCCTGCCGCCGCCCCGAACGGGTCGCCGAGTGCCTTCCTGTTGCCGCTAGCGGGAAGCGGCACGCGGGCATTCTCCGAACCTTTCTCGGAGGTCGTCCTACCGCCTCTCCTAGAATCCTTCCTCCTGGAAGGGATTGTTGGCCTGGGCAGCGTGATGCGTGTCCTCTAACGGACGGCCACTCGAGGACGGAAGCTCGGAACAGCGAGACGGGCGAGCGGTCACGGGGGCTACGCGCCGTCGATGACGGCTTCCCTCGCGACTTCCGCTAGGTCGTCGCAGGCCGCAGGCGGGTCGCGTAGTGCTTGCGGAACTTCGCGACCTTGGGAGCGATGATCGCCTGGCAGTAGGCCCGTTCGGGATGCCGTACGAAGTAGTCGCGGTGATACTCCTCTGCCGGATAGAACACCGTGAACGGGACGACCTCGGTCACGATCGGGCGGCGCCAGATCTTGGCCGCTTCGATCTCGCGGATCACCTCTGTCGCGATGGCATGCTGCGTCTCGTCGTGGTAGAAGATGAGGGAGCGGTACTGGGTTCCCACATCGCCGCCCTGGCGATTGAGGGTCGTTGGATCGTGGACGGTGAAGAAGATGCGCAACAGGTCACGATAGTCGAGCTCGGCGGGACGGAAACGGACCTGCGTAACCTCCGCGTGACCGGTGGCCCCCGTACACACGTCCTCGTAGCTGGGGTTGAGGACGGTGCCGCCCGCGAAGCCGGGTTCGACCGAGACCACACCGGCCAGCTCACGAAACACGGCGTCCGTGCACCAGAAGCAACCACCACCGAGCGTGGCCACCGCGGTCGACATTTCCACGGGGTCCTCGGAAGAGTTCATGGCGTAAACGTGCGGTATTGGACGTAGCCCAGGTCCTGGTGATCGATATCGTGCATGGCGTTGCGGACGATGCGTCGCTGAAGGAATCCGGGCACTCCGAGGATGTTGACTTCGCCCTGGGTTCGAACGAGGGTCCCCCCGGGAGCCTCCGAGTAGGTGTTGGCGAGCCAGCTTCCCGGCGCCATCGGTCCTTCTCCTCCGATGATCTCCCACCGCAGAAGGTCCGGCGGCTGAGACGTGAACTTCCATCGTGAGGTGAGCTGTTTCTTTCGAGCCCGGATCCGGCGATCCACGACCACGGCGGAGTCAGCGCGGCTCACAAGCTCCTGCTGAAGAATATCCGGGTGGATCTGGGTGATCGCAGCGGAGTCGGTGTGCATTTCGAGGAACTTCCAAAGGGCGGGTCGCGCCAACGGAAAGACCCCCTCATCGGAGTATTCGACCATGGGGTACGTCCGTCGCATCGCGGGCACCGTAGATAGCGGCATCGGAGGCGAGGGCCGTCCCTCGAGGTGGTCGTGAGCAGGCGTCGTTCCGCAACGCGCTACCGTAGCGTCTCAAGCAGGTCGGGAAGGTCGTGCCAGCGTTGGAGGTGCGGGACCTCCAGGTCACCGACCTCGGCCAATGCCGCGCGGGCCCACGGGGAGGACCGTTGTAATCCCGTGTAGAGGATGGGCCGGAGCCCGGCGCGGAGGGCGCCCTCGACGTCGTTGGGTCGATCGCCCACATGGACCGCCGCCTCCGCTTTCGTCCTCAACGCGCGCAGGCAGGCGCGGAACGGCTCGGGCCGAGGCTTCGCATATCCGATCTCGGCCGATAGCACGATCGCGGAGAGCCGCGAGGCGATCCCTAGGCGGCGTAAAATGGACCGGATCCCTTCCGGGGTTTCGAACACAACGTTCGAGACCAACCCGACGGGGATCCCCTTTCGGGCCAGCGCATCGAGGGCCGGGAGAACCCCGGGCGCGAGGCGGATCGGGGTTTCGCCCAAGGCTCGGTCGAGCCGCCTCCGAAGTCGGGCCACGTCCGGGTGTCGTCCGGTCCCCTCTGTCACCGCCCGGAGCCGGGCGGCGATGGACGGCGATTGACCCGCCAGCTCTCTTTTTTCGACGCGCAGTTCCTCACGACGGATCCAGTGCCCGGCGACAGCCGGTGACATGCCGATCGCCGCGAGCTCCTCGATCCAGATCGTACGGCGGGTCGTTTCCCAGCGGCGCCGGTCGGTCCGGGTGAGGTAGATCATCGTGTACCAGAGGTCGGAGGTCACGGCCTGCACTCGGCGACCCCTCTCGTCTCGGCCCGACATGACCGCTCACGTTCGGCCGGAGCTCGTTCGCCCGGCGCCGGTGTACAGTTGCATCGTCCGAGAGAAGATCTCGCGGAGCCGCGGCATGGCCTGCTCGATGTGGCACCGGCGCGCGGCGAGTCGCCCCATGATCCCCATGCGCTCCGCCGCATCGGGATGCCGAAGGAGCACGTCGATCTGTGCGGTCAGTGACGGTACCGACCCCGGCCTCGCGAGCATGCCGTTCACGCCATCATCGACCAGTTCCGCCACCCCTGCACCTCGACTGACGACGACGGGTATGCCGTGGGTCCATGCCTCGATCGCGACGAGGCCGAACCCTTCCCACGGGGCGGGGTGGACGAACACGCGGGCCCCGTCGTAGGCCGCGCGAAGCTCATCATGGCTCAGATTCCCCGTAAGGACCACGCTCTTCTCCAGCCGGAGCCGGCGGATCTCACGGTGCAACGTCGTGTCCCAATCGGCGGCCTTGTTTTCTCCCCGTCGGGCGAGATGGGCGGTAGAGAAGCTGAGCCCTCCCGCAAGCACGAGACGAAGCTCGGGATATCGGCGGCGGAGGCTCGAGAACGCGCGAATCACGAGGTCCTGGCGCTTCACCGGGTCTAGCCGTCCGACGGCCAACAAGTAGGGCTTGCCTTCGAGGCCGAACTTGGTCTGGAAGGCGAGGCGCATGGATTCGGACGTCGGTTCGTGCTCGGCCGGGTCGATGTAGGGGTAGACCTGGAACGCCCGGCCGTGGAGGCCCACACGCAAGAGTTCTTCGAGTCCTCGTCGGGTACTTACGACGACGGCGTCGAAACCCTCCATCGACCGAAGGAAGAAACGGCGAACGGGCTCGGGATATCCCCGGAATTCGAGCGGGATATGCCAGCGCAGGAGCGTGGGCGCCATCGCCCCAATGAGGCCTCCCACGAGGAGCTGTTGAAAGTCATTGACGTAGAGAAGGTCGTACTGGCCCGCACGCTCCAGCAGTCGCTGGGCCATGGCGTGGTTGAACCCAACGAAGGCGCGGTAGTCGGCCGGCGCCATCGGTTCGAGCCCGCGGGGTCCATGGAACGACCGCCAGATCGCCTCCTTAAAGCGCACGTATCCCGGTCTCAGCTTCGGGTCGAAATCGACCGTCTCCACCCAATAGCCTTCGTTCGTTCGGAATTCTCTGGGAAGTCCGCCCGCGCCCAGCGCCACCCAACGCGGATTGGGAGCAATCCAGTGATTGATCCCATGCCGTAGGAGCGCCCGCATCATGGGGACGACGCCCCCGAACTGCGGCTCGTAGTCGGTGCCGAGTCGCCATACGTGGCGGGCCGTGGCATGACGCGTCCCCAGAGGCTGGGTCGGAGGGGACTGGGTGCTGATGCACAATCGGATCATCGATCACTCGGCCGGCAGAGGTGGACCATGTCATCCGCCCACGCATTGGTGCTGCACGTGATGATGGGAACGGGCCGTCCCTCGATGGGCCGCGACACGGGCCCTCAACATAACGGTTAGCCCAGAAGCCTCGACCGCCCGCTCCAACGCGCGGGGAAGCGGATGCCTACGCGGTCAGTTCCGCCAGTCCCCGAAGTTGACCCGGGTCCCACATGGCCACCGTGGTCGCCCTCGGACGAGGTAGCGGTCGCTCCGGGAGGCGTTGGCGGACCTCTGCGAGGATGTCCTGAAGAACCTCGTCGGGGAGGTCCGCCGTCATCGAGTAGGCGCGTCGACCCATTGCCTTCAGCCAGTCGTCCGGAGCCTGCTCTCGGGCGGGGAGCTGGATGACCCTTGCTTCGAGTGGCGGGACCGCGCGTAGGAGAGCGCGCTCCCGCCACCATTGACGTCGCCGGTG
>JBAUTP010000088.1:0-1698 GCA_049582265.1 Thermoplasmata archaeon | reverse complement strand
GGAACCACCCCCGGGTGGGAGCGAAGCCAACCCAACGCCACCTGAGCAGATGTCCAACCTTCGGTCTTTCCAATCGCGGCCATCTTTCGTAACACGGGCGCAACGGCTCGGAGGTTCCTCGGTTTGAACAGAACCGCCCCGGTCCTCACTTGGTCGGTCGGTCGGTTTCCGAGATGATATTTGCCCGAGAGCAGACCGCGAGCTAGCGGGCTGTAGGCGAGGACAGTAACACCCTCCCGCGTGCAATAGGGCAACACTTCTGCCTCGATTTCACGATGGAAAAGGTTGTACTGGACTTGATTCGAAACGATATCCGTCCGGGAGAGGGCCGAGCGGGCTTCCTCAAGGTCCCGTACGGCAAAATTGCTTACGCCAATATAATCGATCGCTCCTTCGCGCTGGAGGCGTTCCATCGCCCGCATCGTCTCCCGCATCGGCACCTGATCGTATGGGTCCGTCCAATGCACCTGATAGAGATCGATGTTTCGGATCCCGATTCGCTTCAAGCTGCCTCTGCAGGCCCGCATGACGTTCTCGGCGCGGAGATGGTGCTCCGACACCTTGGTTGCGACGAACATCGATTTGCGCCCTGCGATGCGGAGCGCTCGACCCACGACCTCCTCGGCATGGCCGCGGCCATAGTTTTCCGCAGTATCGACCAGGCTGACCCCAAGTGCGGCTCCTCGGGCCAACCCCTCGGCGCAGTTTCGATCGTTCACGTCCGGTCCCCAAGTGTCGTCACCAGCCTGCCAGGTCCCAAATCCAATTCCCGAGACTCGGGCGTGACTGCGACCAAGCTGTACGTCGGGGACAGATTTCATCGCGACCTGCAGCCTCTAGGCACTGCCACTCCTGACCACTTCGTCAAACCCGCAACCGCGGGCATCGGATGGGCGGTTTGGCGTGGAAATGGTGGCATGCACCTATGACCCCTTGCCCGGAGTCTCCCATGCTCCGACTTCACCCCGGGGTCGGTCGCATCTTGACTCCAAGCTGGTCGAGCAACTCGAGTTGATCGTAGTAGCCGATGAATTCGGTGATCTGACCTTCGACGACCTTAAAGATCGAACACCCGTGGACCCTTACCGTACGACCTGTCGGGCGGATGACCACTCCGTCCGGACCCGTGAAGTTTCCCTTGTGGGTTCCCACAAAAAGACTGTTGAGACAGACCCATTCGTCCGTACCGAACAACCGCTCCGTCTCGAGCTTGACATCGGGAAAGGCAGCTAGGTAGGATGTGACCCTCTTCTGCAGGGACGAGCGACCAATGATCGGATTCGCCTCATCCGGTTCAAGGGTAACCACTTTGTCGGCGAAGCACTGCAGATAGCGATCCCAATCCCGGGCATTGAACGCTTGCATCTCCGTTTCGATGGTCCGAAGGTTCTCCACTACTCCCATGCCTTAGCCCTCGGGGCATGTTTACGGCCGCCGCCTATAGAGACTTTCCGTGAGAGCGCCCCGGGCAGCCCTAGAGCTGTACTATGGTAGGCTTAGCGGCATTTTTATTTCCTCCAGGGTATCGTCGTGCTCGAAGCTTAGCACCAATGACTAACCGAGAGCTCACGTCCATTTTGGGTGCGTCCGGGGAGCGGGGGACGAAGTCCTCAGGTTACTTGCCCGTGGCAGATCATCCAGACGGCTCTCCCGAGAAGCTTCCCTTCGTGCTCGTCAATGGGAAGGAGAACGGGCCCT
>JBAUTP010000087.1:0-10509 GCA_049582265.1 Thermoplasmata archaeon | reverse complement strand
CTCATTGGCACGCGGCCCGTCTTACCAAGTTCGATGGCCTTGCTTTTCGCTAGGGGGCCTGGATCGGAGTCCCCCGGAATCTAGCGGAATCTTTCCCGTAAGGGGGTCGTTAGATCTTCTACACTATCTTTCTTCGCAATCTGAGTTATGTAATCCCAGTCCAAATCCTGTCCGTATCGCTCGACCGCCAGCATTGCCTCGGCAAGTGCTGCCGGCCGATTCCAAAATCTTGCTTCGATGAGTCGCTTCACAACTATGTCCTCTAGGGCCGCCAGGCGGACTCGTCCGTAGGGAGTCGCAACAACCTGAGTACGGGTCTTAGAACCACTATCGAACTTCCCCACAATCTGCACCGATGGACGGAAGTCGGGACTTACCCAGTACATTCCTTCGGAGCGGAACCCCCACGCTCGAAGGACCTTGATCACACGTTCTTGATTTTCAGCAACGATATCGACGTCATCGGAGACATACTCGCCCTCGGTGTATACCTCCAGAGCCGAACCGCCCACAATCGTTAGCCCGTCGATACCCAGACCTGACTCTCTCGTCAACATCGCTCCGAAAGCGCGAATCTGTTGGAACGGTGCTTCCTCAGGGCGTAAAGCCGCGCGAAATTCGTCAGCGTTCAAGGGTCCAGTCATCTCGCAGCGAAGTCCGGAGCCCTCGTCGACGGAGGAGTTTGTTCTTCGAAACGGGTCGTTCCATTTCCCGAATGGCCCTTCGCGCCGCCGGGGAGGGCTTCCAGCCCTTCGGACGGAGGTAATCCGGACTTTCAGGTATGGATTTGAGCAGCTCCACAAGTCGATTCGGAGTTTCTGCATTCCAGTTCTTTCGGGCGCGGTCCCACTCATCGGACCAGCGAATGCGAATTCTTCTTCTCAAAAGCGCTCGAATGTCAGGGTCGATCATGCGGTAGCCAGCGCGCTCCTTGGCGAGTAACTTCGTGGCCAGTCCCTTTCGGAGTTCCGGGTAGACTTTGACGCGGGGAAGACCCGCGATCAATGCGATTCGATAGCCCGTGAGTGCTTCGTCGGCATTGGCCAAAACGGCCATCGTCAGAAGTCGGGTCCGACTTCCGAAGAGTGCCGCGAGCGACGAATCGATGTAAGCGTCCATGATCCAAGTAATGATCTCGAAAGCAGATAATAGTGACCTTTTAGGTAACTATGTGGTCGGGCGCGTGTGGGCGGAGTGCACGATAAACCCACGCTAGTCGGCCTCCTGTCCGAGGGCCACCCAATGACGGACTAAAGAAGGCGAAATGGTATAACCCGAGTAGATGACCGAAAGCTTCGACCCGCCCATCGAGTGGGTGGCCGGGTCCCGGTGGGGGCTGGTTTGGGTCATCGGGTCAATCTTGGCGATCTACATTTTGACGGCTCTATTCTTTCTCGCTTTGGCGGGCTGGATTATGCAAGGTCTACCTCGCTTCCTGACCGGGCTTCCGGAACTGGGTTGCCTGGTGATCGGACTGATCAATCTGTACGCGACCCTATCTCGGCCGATGAATCTCCGGATTGGACTGACGCCCGTGGCACTAGTCGTTCGCGGCCCTCTCCATGCGACGGCCTTTCCGTGGCAAAACGTGTACCCCACTTCCGGCAACGCGTTCCTTACGGGGTCGCCTGGAACATTGGGAACTGGGAAAATTGTACTTACTTCCGCTCAAGCGAAGCGGGTTCACGACTTCTTGCGGGCGGGAACTCACTGAGGAGATCGGTTTTGGGGATTTCGCGCATGGTTCTCTTCGACGTGAGGTTCCGTTTCCCGGGTGCCCGTGCCCACAACAGCACCATCCGGGGTTCACTAGACGTTGGACCCACCATCCAATGGCTCGGGCGAGGGCCATCTGGCTCCGCGGCCCCCCTGGGTCTTCGCACCTGATACCGGTACGTCCCTCCTTCGCGGATTTCAAGCAGAAGGGCAAGGATAATCCAGCATGTGCATGATACTCCGCCGATGCTTGGTGTCTGGGTCGACCGACCAACCGAACTCGAGATTGCGCGTCTCCAATGGGAACCAGGATCTCCGTTCCACTGCGACTTCGTCCGCCATCCACTCATGCAGGATCGCAGCTACTACCGGCTTAGTCTGATGCAACAGCCAGTTGATGGAAGTCGGCCTCTCCTACGACCCGGAGTGAAGCACGCGTTCTGCAGTCCGGGCCATGTCATCGAATACCTACGTCGGCAATTCGCGAAGACCGGAGATGAACGCTGGAGTGCGGCCGCCGACCGGATTGCTGCGGACACTACCTTCGTGGAATCGACTTGATTCGGCCGTGCACGGACGCTCCTTTTCCGGGTGAAGCCGTCCCCAAGCGAGGTGAGGGGGGTGGCGGTGATCCGGGCGCTCCACGGAATTCGTTCCAAGACGCGTACGTACCGGGGGTTTTATGCAATTCTTCTGCCGTTCGTACGGATCGTGGCCGCCGCCGCCCCGGGTTCGATGACGACTACCGAAAAGATGGGCCGCGCGATGATTCACGTCGCGGAGAAAGGAGCATCGATGCCGCTCCTCGGCACACGAGACATTAACGCGTTGGCGACGTAAGCGAAGTGCACCCTTGAGGTCACGAGGGTGACCAACCATTTCGGGACCTTTCTCGGGCACGCGCCGGTGGAAAGGAACTTATCCCAGGTCCCCACATTTCTATCGACCATGGACGCTCAAGCGCAGTCCTGGCAAGTCCCTACGGCTCCGGCCTACCCGAATTACGCCATGGCGAGGCAACCCAGCTGGAAGGTTCGCGGTGGAATCCTGAAGATGTTCGGGATCATCACCGAAGGCATCGGAATCCTGGTTTCCGGTCTTAGCATCGGTTACCTCGTTTCGGTTCTCAATCCTACCGGCGTCGCAGCGAACTCAGTATCCAACGAGACGGGATTCCTCAACATGCTGGAAGTAGGGATCATCATCTCCGGCATCGGTCTGGTCTTCCTCGGCATTGGCATGTACGCGGAGTCACTCCACAACTAGGCCGACCGCCACGGCACGCCGCAGGAGCATCCCCGTCCCGTAGGTGCCAGGCCGCTGACCTCGTCTGATGAGAACGGCCCGGACGTCCTACGTGGAGGGGTCCTGGCTCACCTGAGCTGACGCAAGTCCCGCCTAGGCCTTCCTGGGCTTGACCCCCACCAACAGACCGCGACCAGGCATTAGGCCCCGCGCCACGAAGCGGGCACGCAAACCTGTCGCTCGCATGAACGCCAGAAGTTCGGGACGCGCCAGGAGGAGTCCCACGTCGGTGACCTCACGATACCGGACGCCGCGACCGGGTTCTCCGATCAGGTAGTGCCACTGAATGACGGAATGGTCGCCTTGGCGCGATGAGTAGGCCATGCGGGCAACGGTGATGGAAGGATCCTCGTGAGCCCGAAGATGGACTAGGCCTGACCGGAAGGCTCGCCTTTCGATCCAGGGTTCCACGACGACGACACCACCTGGTTTCAGATGGGCCTCGAAGTTGGCGAGGGCGCTCCGCACGTCGCGCTTCGTCCGCAGGTGACCAATCGCGCTGAAGAGACACGATACGACGTCGAACCGGTTCGGGAGTTGGAAACTGCGCATGTCTGCCTGGACGAGGGGAATGTGGGGCAGGCGCCGTCGCGCGATTCGCAGCATCTCCCGGCTGCCGTCCACGCCCGCGCAGGGATGATTTCGATGCAGGAATTCGAGATGTCGTCCCGTCCCGCAGGCCACGTCGAGCCAGGTGGTCCTCCCCGGATTGCCGTACTGGGCGGCGATCGCCTCGACGCGGCGCGCCTCCGACCGGTAGTCCTTCCAGTCAGTGAGAGGGTCGTAGAACCTCGCAAGTTCACGATACTGCAGAGACCCCCGAACCGTCATCCCGCCCGAATTCCCCTTGCTCGACTCGGACAGGTAGGCGTCATCTGGTCTGCGTTCCACCGCCGAGGAAGGGATGAAATCTTTCCCTGCCCAGGGTCGCGATGGAAGTGGTGGCTCGAGGGTGCCCCGGTGCCCTCCTAGGGAAGTCCGGGTGAAGCGCGACGGTGGGCGGGAACGGGGGGCCGGATCCTCAACCCATCGTACGAGCGCCGACGTGGTTATCGAGCCAGTCAAGAAAGGGGGGTTTCACATCGAGCTGCCAGAGGAGGCAGACGAATTCGCCGACGTGGGCCAATTCGTCCACGAACGCGTGCATGGCGATCGTTTCCCGCGTTCTGCGCATCGTTTCATTCGGCAATTGGAATTCCACTTCGGTGGTCAGTTCCGTTTGGGTAAGGGACGCCAAGAACGAGCGGGTCTGGGCACCCACTCTCGTACTGTCCGCGGCGACGTGCTCGAAGCTCGAATAATCCTCTTTTTTCCGGTCGGGAGCGTCGATCAGCGATCGCCCACGGGCGGCGTACTGCAGCCAACCCTCCTCGTCGTCCAGTAGGTGGAGAAAGATCGCCAGCATGGAACCCCAGCTCGCTCCCCGATCTTTCGCGAACTCGTCCCACCCGAGCCATCGAAACGAGTCGAGGAACTTAGGGCGGCTTTCGATGAGGTATTCGAACAATTCCTGGACATCTCGTGGATGCATGGTTGTACATCCTCAGCCCTCGGCGGCTAAAAAACGGCAAACGTGCTCGATAACTCGGGGTCAAGGGTTTCCAAAGGTTAGAGCGTATCACACACCTCTCCTCGGGCTTAACCTACATTGTCCCCTAAATTACGTCAAGGAGGACGTGATGAACTCCAAACCAAGGATCGGCATCGTCGGCGACGGCAACGTTGGAAGCGCACTGGCGCGGGGACTGGCGAGAGCGGGGTACCGCGTGGAGACCACGGGCAAAAATCCGGAACGGGTACAAGAAGTCACAAGCTCAGCGGAGATCATCATTCTGGCGGTTCCTCATGACGAGCGAAAAAACGCGATCCAGGAGATGGGCGACGCGTTCCGAGGAAAGGTCCTCGTAGACACCTCGAACTTGATCACGAAGGGAATGGAGTATGACGGAAATCTGAAGCAAAGCGGGGCTGAGGATGTTCAGTCGTGGGCCAAGGAGGCGAAGGTCGTCAAGGCGTTCAACACAGTCTTTTCGCAGCACATGTCCACGGGACAGGTCGAAGGGGAGCGCGTCAGTTTGCTGGTGGCTTGCGACGACCCAACAGCGAAGAAACAGGTCATGAGTTTGGGTCAGGACATCGGCTTCGACGCCGTGGACGCAGGCGATCTTTCCAATGCGCGTTGGCTCGAGACACTCGGAGTTCTGAACATCACGATGGCCTACGCCAAGCCGAAGCTGGGACCTCGATTCGGACTCAGGGTTCTGGGATTGGCCAGCTCGCGTTCGACATCCCCTCCACCAGAGGGAAACGTAGATGGACGCGGGCTCGCCACCCCAGCGACGGAGATGCCTTCGTCCGGGTCGCCGACAGGGAATTCGAAGTAGGTCACGGAATTGGGGGGTAGTAAGGTCATGATGATGGCTCGGGAAGAGGAGATCCGGCGTATCGCCTACGGCCTCTGGGAGAAAGAGGGGCGGCCCCAAGGACGCGAGATGGAATTGTGGCTCCGAGCCGAGGCGACGTGGGAGTCCGAACGCAGGAAGCCGGAGGGGCGCAGCCAAGGAATCTCTTCCGGACCAATTCGATCCGCGCCGGACACCTCGAGAGGATCTTCCGATCAACTCAAGTCCGACTCCCCGCGTGGTGGTCCCGCTTCCTCTGGGAACCGGTCGAGGACCACGGAGAACGACGAACGAACCTGAGGGATCGGGTCGAGGTTTCGCGCCGGTCAGGCTTCGATTCACTCAGTTGACCCGAAGCCGCGATGGTGCAAGTGGTCGACGAACCCCTTCAACAATCTACGTGGTTTGTAGCTCCCGCGTCCGGTAGTCGAACCTCGGCACGCCTTTTCGAGGTGAAGCAGTCCAAGCCCACCCGGCCACTTCCCGACCATGGCGCACACGGTGCTCCACTTGGCAGAATCAAGTCGTCGCAGGCCGACAGGTCATCGTCTCCCTCCGGTAGCAAATTTTGGACCCAGGATCAGGGTAGAAACCCTATGTACGCCGCTGGACCACGAATCGTGCGAGTCTTGTGTCAGGCGAAATCCGTCGGACGGAACGTGATCCCTCCATCATCTACCGGGAACTCCGGCGGGCCGACCTTCCCTCGTTCGAGAAGGTTCTCCTGTTCGGACTTGGTACGCTTGAGCGCGCGACCGGTCTCGACGTGACCACGGTCGAACAAGTCAAAGTCCTCCATCGGCGAGGGATTTGGATCCTTCTCCGCCTGCTGCGAGCGGTCCGCCGCGCCCCGATTCGCGTCTTCGTCGCCATAAAGGAGGGCCGGGTCGTCGGCACTGCTTCTCTTCTCGCTCTCAAGAAGACAGGTTACATTCTGGGAGTCGCGACCGACCCGGCGGTGAGGGGGCGAGGGATCGCCACGCGTCTCCTGGAACAAGAGAGAATCGTAGCCCAGCACCTAGGTAAAGCGTGGTTGGCCCTCGACGTGGAGTCGGACAACGAGACCGCCATTCGAGTGTACCGACGGCACGGGTTTGCCGAGATCGCTCGGTTTGATTGGTTTGTCGGCACGATGCCCCCCGTGGTGCTTCCCCCGGACCCAGCTCTGAGCGAACTGGACGCATCCCACCTAGCAGAGCTGGCACGATGGGCGGACGACCACCGTCCCCCCACGATTCGCGACCCGTTCCCTTCCGGGAGCCGTGTCCTTTCCCACCTCGAATTGATCATTAGTTCCCCTCGGACCCCGACGAGAACGTGGAACCTTTCGCCCCGAGGTGCGCTCGCCGGAGGAGTGCGCGCCTTCTTCCATCCCGTGACGCGGACCGGCTTCCTCCTCCCGCTCACGTTCGATTCTGAGCTTTCTGCGGATTCCTTGTTGCAGCTGCTCAGCCCAGGGCTCTCGTGGTTTCGATCGCTCGACGCCAGCAAAGTCGTCGTTGTGGTGCCCCAGGCCCCCGCGGTATGGGGTCCCACACTGACCGACCTGGGACTCTCCAAGGTCGTCTCGAGCACCCTCATGAGTCGATCGATTGGGACGTGATCTTGCAGAGGGACAATCTGGTGACCGGGCGGGTCCCATCGACTTAGACCCCACGTATGCAAACCAATCAGTCGGGAGCGGAGTCAACGGCGAATTGGTAAAGGTCCCTCAGGAGCACCGGGGCAAGGCCGGGGAAGGTCTGTTGGAGCGTTTTTCGCTCGCCATCCCGAGCCGTAGGCGGGACGAGGTGGCGCATGCCGAACGCCGAGAGAGCCATGAGGATAGGAACGACGTCCTTGCCTTTCTCTGTCAGGCGATAGTGGATTTTCCTTTCATCGTGCGCGTCCGCAAGCTTCTCGATCAATTCACCTCCGCGAAGTTCCCTCAGCCGATTCGTGAGTACGCGCGGGGTCAATCCCTTACTGCGGGACAAGAGCTGTCCAAAGGTCTGGTCCGGCCAAAACGCAATGTCGCGAAGGATCACCATCGCCCATTTTCGACCCAAGATTCCCATCGAGGCGCGGATGGGACAACCCAAGGCATCATTCGGGAGCAACGCACCCACCGAAGAAAGCCGAAAAGTCTCGAACTTCTGGAGCGAAGGTCCATGATTTCTCCGAACCATGTTCCTGCATAGATATACTTAGAATAGTATTTGAAAATGCCCCGAGCTAAGGTCGTCCTCCCCCACAGCGAACGCTGGGGATTACTATCCTTCCATTCCGTTCCGGTTAAAATACTATCTAGTGTACACTGTCTTTGGGATCACTTCCATGAGCGCTCAAACGGTGACCGTCGATGGGATGGGAACGGTCGATCTCACGTTCACTGATGTCGGGGAGGGCCGGCCCATTCTGTTGCTCCACGGCGGGGCTGGTCCACAGTCCATGGCCGGGTTCGCCCAGATGCTGACGACGCGTCACCCCGTCCATGTGTACGCGCCGACGCTTCCCGGCTTTAACGGCACGCCACGACCAGACTGGCTAACGAACCCCCGCCAGGTAGCGAAGGCGCTCGCGCGACTCTTGGACGAGCTCAACTTGATGGACATTACAATCATTGGCAATTCTATCGGTGGTTGGATAGCTGCGGAGCTTGCGCTCACTGGGACCCGGAGGATGCGAAATGTCGTTCTAGTCGACGCTGGGGGGATCGTTGTCGAGGGACACCCAACGGCCGACGTCTTCAGTCTGCCCCCCTCGGAACTCGCCAAACGTAGCTTCCACAACCCCGCTGCCTTTCCACTTAATCTGGCGACCATGTCGGACCAGCAAAAAGCGACCATGGCGGCCAACCGAGCCACTCTTGTCGTCTATAGCGGCGGCCCCGGAATGGATGACACCTCCCTACGAGAGCGCCTCCACCAGATCCGGGTTCCGGTCCTCGTCGTTTGGGGGGATAGCGATCAGGTGGTCGACCCGGAGTATGGGCGGGCGTACGCGAGGTCCATTCCAGGTGCCACATTCCACCTAGTGCCTAACGCGGGCCACATGCCCCAGATTGAGGCACCGGATTTACTTCTGCGCGCCATCGGGGAATTCATGGAATCCGAAGTTACCGCGGCACCGAGTGGTCCCGCTGGCGGATGAGCTCGAGCCAGACCCGGATTTCATTGGATTCCCGGCTACGATCCTGTTTCTCGTGCCGTTTCACTGCCGAGCGTCGACCACGCAGAAGAGGTTCCCCTCAGGATCTGCGAGCACCGTGAAGTCCTCACCATCCTTTCTACCTCGGTAGAGCGTGGCCCCGAGTTTCAGCATTCGGGCGACGTCCGCGTCATGGTCCTGGCTATACAGGTCGAGATGCAGTTGTCCCCTCTCGGGCTCTCCTTCATCGATCGAGATGTTGGGGCCTTCACCTGCCGGGTCTCGAAGCACGGTGAATCGATGGGGCTCCGGGCCAGGGTCGGCGCCGGTCCGGGGTGCATAGCCTACGGCCTGACTCCAGAACGATAGCATTCCTTGGAAATCGTTACTGTTCATGACGATCGAGCCCACGCGAATCTTCTCCCCGACCACCTTGCCCACCTTCCGACTCTCCCCCAGAATCTTCCGGCTTATGACACAGATTGGCTGGGCCGGCCCTTCCGACGGCGTGCGCACGGATTGTTGCCCCTTCGACGCGCTTCGTTTTCCGAGGCTCTACGAAGATAGTGCCGAGAGTTCCCTGGTACTATCGGGGGAGCTGGCTTCCCCTTCGACCCGCTCGCTGCGCCTCGAAGGGGCAGGGATTTACTCGTCGGCCCGTTGGGGGAAGTGTGGAGGCGTCAGAGCCCCTCGTCGGCGTATCCGAAGTTCCCTCTCCGCACAGGATGAATCGGGATGGAGAGGAGTACTTCCTCTGTTGCGGGGTTGATTTGCTCCTCAATGCCATGCGGGGGCCCGTTACCGGGAGTACCTCGTGCCCTGTTTGCGGCGCGGGGATTCGTGTGAATCTCGACCACGGCGCGATCCGGACCCTCACACCGCCCCACGCACTCGTGGTCGCCCGGGAAACGTCGCACGATAGTTGCGGAACGGGGGTCGTCTGCTCGGATTCGGCGCTTTTCGATTCGACCGACTGCATTAGGAAGTGGCGCGTTACGCATCCGTCCGCAGCGCCCACCGTTTACACGGTACAACAATATCTTTCACGGCGTTGAGATTCGACCCTCGAAATTCGCGTACGTTTCGGGTCACTTCGGCGAGCTTGAAATATCCCGGAGCCATGCCCCGAGTCCCGATGAGGGACAGGAAGGAACGATGGCGCATCACGTCAAGATGGAACACACGGAGCTCGTCTCGAAGGACCCGGCCGCGACTCAGCAGTTTCTGGAGAAGGCGTTCGGGCTCAAATTCACGGTCCTAGGGGAAGAGATGGGGAACTACCGGATGCTGGACCTACCCGAGGGTACCTTGAGCGGTGGAATTGGCATCCGTTCTCCCATGGGGCCGGAGCACCCCGGGACCGTTGGCTACCTCACGGTCCCCGACATCGATGAGGCGATCAAGAGTGTGAAATCCGCCGGGGCGAAGATCGTTATGGAAAAAACGGAGATCCCGAAAATGGGGTTCATGGCCGTCTACATCGCCCCCGGTGACGTGGCCCAGGGATTGTGCCAGTGGATCGGCCGCTAAGAACTACGGCTGCCCCGATTCCCGCCGGAAGGGAAAAGCAACCGAGTGGGATCGTCGGATGAGTAGCCGACGCAAGGACGAGGCGGACGGTTCTGCCAAGTCGCACCCTCGCTCTCCGCTGCTGACCGAGGATGGACTTCGTCGGGTAACTATCGGCGAACCACAACGACTGGAAGGACCCGTCCTGCTCGTGGACTATGACCCCCAGTGGCCGGTGCTCTTTGGCCGGGAGGCGAAGCGCATCCACTCCGCACTCGGTGCTCGCGCGATCCGGATCGAGCACGTCGGCTCGACCTCGGTGCCGGGACTCCTTGCCAAGCCGGTCATTGACATCCTCCTGGAAGTCGCTGACTCTTCCGACGAGCCTTCCTACGTGCCATCCCTCGAAGCGTCGGGCTACGTTCTTCGGATTCGGGAGCCCGAGTGG
>JBAUTP010000086.1:0-16734 GCA_049582265.1 Thermoplasmata archaeon | reverse complement strand
CCGTAGCGCTGGCCGCCACCGCCGCCGCCACCGTATCCGCCTCCGCCACCCTGGCGGTCGCGGAATCCACCGCCGCCTCCGTAGGAGCGGCGTTCGGATTCGAACTCTTGCTGGCTCATGTCCAGCGATTGGTTCACTTCGTTGATCGGGTCCTGGGACTTTGTGAGGTTCCCATACCGGCCCACGTTGAGCCTCATGTGGCCCCGCACCAGGGAAACGTAGCCGTTGTCGACGACGATCACGTCTTCCTTCGTTACCGCCCCGATCTGGTCGTTCCAGAGCGAGAGAATAATCGTCGCGGTGTCATCGCCGATGACCGCCTCGGCCACCTTGCGTGGGTCTCCAAACTTGCCCATTACTTCCTTAGGCTCGCCCACGTTCACCACTTTGGCGTGGACGTTCACTTGCTTCGAGCTCGGTGTCAGGTCTCTCACTTTGGTCAGGGTTTTCTCCATGTCGTTGCCTCTTCGCGTTTCGCGTTCTCGTTTGAGCGTTGGATGAGTCGCGACTCCACATGACACCGGGCGCGTCAAAAAATATTCTGACGGTACGGGCAAACGGGGCCTGGCTCTCGACTCGCTCGATGGAACGAGGTGAGGCGCCTATTTAAGATGGACGGCATGCGCGTCGCGCTCGCTCACGGGCCGTTCCCGGTCGTATCCACGAGGCTACCGTTCGAACGGCAGGTATTTCGCTTGGGCTCCGGTTCGACACTCCCCGGATCTCTACCTTGACGCGCAAGTTCGACCTCGCCATCCGCCTCACGGTCGAGGGCCGGCACGAGAACGCGGTCTCCTTGTTCCGCGCGGTCGTCGAGGACGAACCGCAGAACTCGTCGGCTTGGTCCTATCTGGGGATGTGCTTGGCGCATCTCGGTCGTGGAGACCTGGCGGAAGAGGCTCTCTCACGAGCGATCGCACTGCGGCCCCAGAACCCGGAGTCTTGGTTCCATCTGGGCGTTGCGCGGGGGCTCCGCCACGAATGGCCCCAGGCCGTGTCGGCCTATCGACGCGCCGTCGCGCTTCAACCGAATGATATGGTCGCCTGGCACCGGCTCGGAGTCGCCCTCGCAGAGAGCGGGGATGAGACCGGAGCCGTCACGGCGTTCGAACGCGCGCTCGTCCTCTCCCGCGAGACTGGCCAGGACCCCCGCGATCGACCTCCGCATCGGGCCGTTCCCGACCGTCACGATGAGGAGGTCAGTGAGCAGGAGGGCTTCGCGGAGACCAAGACCTGGCTCGACCTCGCGCTGAGCCTTCTCAGCCTCGGCGAAGAGGAGGCGGCGGTGGCGGCGTATGACCGCGCCTACACGCTCGACCCGGACCGTGCGCGACAATCCCTCTTCCGCCCCATGCTCGAACTCGTGACCGCCGCGAGCGGACCGCCCACGGATGACAGCGCCCCGCCCGCGCCGCGTCCGGCGACCCCGCATCCGAACGCTCCGCGACCCGCCGAGCCGCCACGGCCGGAAGTGGGCTAAGGCGTCCGCTCCCCGGACCCTACCGCCCTAGACCCGGGCTCGCTGGGAGGCCGCTCGATGATGAGCGAATCCGCGTACTCGCGAGCCTTCTCTCGCCGTTCCGCGTGCTCGTGAACGAACGGGTGGATCCGTTCGAGGATCTTCGATTTACACTCCCCGCAGAGCATCGCCCCCGAGCGACAGTCACGCGTCACGTCCTGGAACTCGTTCTCGTCCTTGGCGAACTTGGTCCTCCACATCGCCCAGACCGAGCAAATCTCGGGGACCGCACCTAACCGCCGCTGCTCTTCGACGGTGGCCCTCCCCCCCGTGAACGCATTACGGACCTTTCGGTCGATCGTCGCGGGCGCGTCATTGAGGAAGAGAGCATTATCCGGTTGTTCGCTGGTCGTCGACATGACGCGATCTCCGAGCAGTCCGGGGATCATCTGGCCATGCAGGAGGGTGGGCTTGGGGTATCCTAAGGACTCCGCGATGTCCCGGCTGACGCGGAAGTGAGGGTCCTGGTCGATCCCCGCGGGGATGAGGCAGGGCACGGGCTCTCCCGTTGCCCACGAAGGGTAGAAGCACGGCACGGTCTGAAGGGCGGTGTAGAAGACCATCCCGATGTTCGTGTTGGGACGAGACCCGAACACCGCTTTCGCGGTCGAATAGGGGATCCGTTTCGCTACGTCCACCGCAAGCGGGTAGAGTGCGGCGATCGAGCGCGTATCGAAGAAGACGTGTGTGTGCTTCGGGTCGAACCCGACGGCGAGGATGTCGAGGAGGTTCTCCTCGCCCCATCGGCGGGTCTCGGAACGCGTGAGCGCGGGCCGGAGCCAGAACTTCTCGTCATCCGTGATCTGGATGTACATCTCCGCGCCAAAGTGGGACTGGAACCACTGACATAGGTCGAATGCGGGAAGGTGGGAGGTGTGGAGCGGTCCAGAAGGGCCGCGACCGGAGTAGACGAAGAATCGTCGACCGTGGGCGTACTGGTCGAGCAGCGAGGGAAGGTCGCGGTGGCTAAAGTAGACGCCGCGCGAGAGGAGGTAGTGAAGGTCGCCTCCCGCCGCCGTTCGGAGCCGCTCGCGAAGCTCGGGGGTGATCTCCTGGGTACCGAAGCGCTCGCGAAGACGGTCGTAGTCGATCTTGCCTTTGACCTCGTACGGCGTGACAACGAACTCCTCGGGAACCGGCACCGTGCTTTCCCCCGCGGGCTAGCCTTCGGGGAACGTGATCTTCGCGAGAATCGATTCGCGCTCGTTCATCGGTATGCCCGCCGAGCTGAGCGCTTCCGCCACGCAGGACCGGCTATGGTTGTAATGGATCGTGTGACCGCAGGTCGGGCAGGCGGCCCAGCCCTGGATGAGACGCCGAAGGCCCTCGCGGTTCGCCGACGAGTCACGACGAGCGAAACGATCCACGAGCACGCCGGCGCCAGAAGCACTCTCCAGGTTCGACAAGGGTACGCGCACCGGCGTGTTGCACACGGGGCATCGGGGCGGAGCCCGGCACGTGCAGCCCATAGTGCTAGCAAGTCCCCCCGGGAGTTAAAATACGACGGGCGGAGGGAAATCCGCGTCGGTACGCGCTGCTCGTGGGCGCGAGTTCTAAGTACTCCTTCCTCGCCTAGATTTCCGCCGATGGCCGCCTCCAAGGAAGATCCGACGCGCGCGACACTGCTTGCCATCCTAAAGCAGCTCAACCAGGCCGAGGTGGGCAATGAAGGCCGTGCGGTGGAGCAGGCTCTCGAACTCTCCGAACTCCAGCAGCGTCTCTTCGATTTTTGGGCGGTGAAACAGGGCTCCATCAAAGTATCCCTGGCGCTCGGGCTCCTTCTGAGGAACAAGCTCGTGACGACGCAGTCAGCCGCCGACTACTCCTGGCAACGGCAGCGCGACTCGGCCCAACGGTACATCATTACGGCCGAAGGGAAAAAATTCCTCGTCGATTCCCTCACGACGTCGGACCGGATCCCGCCGAGTTCGTGAACGGTTCTGACGCCAGAAGGCGGTCGACGATGCAGAGCGTGAACCAACGTTAAGTACCGAACCGAGGTGGACGCGACGTGTCGCGCATCCACTCCGGAAGGAAGGGCCGCGCCGGTTCGCACCGGCCCTACCCCCGTACCAAACCGGCGTGGGTCACGATGCCCGAGGGTGACGTCGTGGCGGAGGCCGCGAAGCTCGTGAAGGGCGGGCTCTCCGGAGCTCAGGTCGGTGCCGTGCTGAGGGACTCCTATGGGATCCCCTCCGTACATGCCGTAACCGGCCAACGCATGCAAGACCTCCTCGCTTCCCAGGGCATTCGGCCCGAACTGCCCGAGGATCTTCAAGCGCTTCTCAAGCGCGTCGTTCACCTCCAGCGTCACTTACGGACCCATCCGAAGGACAACGCGAACCATCGCGGTCTCACGCTCATGGAGTCGCGAATCCGTCGGCTGGCCCGCTACTACCGATTGAAAAAGAAGCTCCCTGAGAACTGGAGCTACACGGCGACCACCGCGGTGCTCCAGGTGGAGTGATGCCTTCGGGCCCCGAGCATTTTGTCAGCGACCCGGCGTACCTCGAGGAACTGAATCGCGCGCGGGAACTTTTGCTCACGCACCGTCAGCGATGGCGGGTGATCTACCACTATGACGGGGATGGGATCGCGAGCGCCTCGTGCGCCCTTCGCAGCCTGGAGCGTTTAGCCTATCCCAGCCAAGCGACGGCGCTCTTCGGCGTCGAATCCAGCCGACTGGACGAGCTCCTTACCGCGACCCGGGGGCCCGTTCTTCTGGTGGACACCGGGTCCACGTGGCTCGACCGAGTCGCGAGGCATCCCCACCCGGTGGTCGTACTCGACCATCACAAGTACCCGGGGGCGCCCCGGCCCCCTTCCCTCCCCGAGCACGTCGCTTTCGTGAACCCTCTCGATTGGGGGGTCGACGGGATGAGCGAGCTGTGCGCTGCCTCGCTGACCTGGCTGTTCACCGTATTCATCGACCCGAGGAACTGGGACAACGCGGCCTGGGGCCTTTCGGGGGTCATCGCCGACCGGCAGCACCAGGCCGGTCTCCACGGACTCAATGCCCGATTGATCGAGGAGGCCGTTTCACGCTCGCTGCTCGAACGGCGAATCGGGATCGGCCTCTTCGGTGCCACCCTCCTCGAGGCGCTGACCCACAGCATCGACCCCTTCGCACGGGGTCTCTCGGGACGGCCAGAGGCGGTAGAGCCGTTCCTCCGCGACCTGTCCATCGATGCCAGCAAAAACCCCCTCACCCTCACTCCCGAAGAGGAAACCCGTCTCGTGAAGGCGATCGCGGAGCGTCTTCAGTCCCAGGGAACACGCCCGGAGTTCGTCCACGGCTTGAGAGCCGAACGGTGGGCGGTCCCTTCCCTGGGCCGGGACGCCGAGGAGATTTCGAACCTTCAAAACGCGTGCGGCCGCGCCGGCGCTCCGGCGATCGGGCTCGGACTGGCCCTGGGAGACACGGCCTCCTGGAACGCCGCCCAACGCGCCGAACGGGATTGGCGCGAGGGCATTCTCCTCGGGCTTCGGCGGCTCGAAGACCACGGGACCCACCTTCAGGGGGCCATCCAATGGTTCGAAAGCCCGGAGGGCCCGCTCGCGGGCACGCAAGCCGGGCTCGCGCTCACGTACTTCCTCGACAGTCGACGCCCCGTGTTCGTCTTCACGCGCGACGGTGACCGATGGCGGATATCGGGCCGCGGGACCCTCTGGCTCGTGAGCCAGGGGCTCGACCTTTCGGAGGTGTGTCGGGAAGCCGCCGGTACTGTCGGTGGGGAGGGCGGAGGTCACAAGGTGGCGAGCGGCGCGACGATCCCTGCCGATACGCGGGAGGAGTTCCTTTCCCATGCCGAGGGCATGGTGGGCCGCCAACTCGGCGCGGCATTCGCGGAGGCGGCCGTATGACCGCGGGCGCAAGCGAGCCCGAAGTACCGGTCACCGACCGGGTGCGCGATCAGCCCGTGGAGCGGGAGATGCACCGCTCCTACATCGACTACGCGATGAGCGTCATCATCGGACGTGCGCTGCCCGAAGGCCGCGACGGCCTGAAGCCGGTGCATCGACGCATCCTGTGGTCGATGTGGGAGACCGGCGCAACGCACGACCGGGCCTACCGTAAGTCGGCGCGCACGGTAGGAGATGTCCTTGGTAAGTACCACCCCCACGGCGAGCTCGCCGTCTACGACGCGCTCGTTCGCATGGCCCAGCCGTTCTCCCTGCGGTATCCCCTCATCGACGGGCAAGGGAACTTCGGCTCGATCGACGGCGATTCGCCGGCGGCGATGCGCTACACGGAGGCGAGGCTTTCCCCGCTCGCCGAGGAGATGCTCCTCGACATTGAGAAGGAGACCGTCACCTGGGGCGACAACTTCGACGGCTCGCTCAAGGAACCGTTGGTCCTTCCCTCGAAACTTCCCAATCTCCTCGTGAACGGTTCCGCGGGGATCGCGGTCGGCATGGCGACCAACATGCCGCCGCACAATCTCGGCGAGATCGTCGATGCGCTTCTCCTCCTTCTCAAGAAGTCGGACGCGACGCTCGACGAGATCATGCGGATCGTCCCCGGACCCGATTTTCCCACCGGGGGCCTCATGGCGGCGACCGGCGTTCGGGAGGCCTACGAGACCGGGCGCGGGTCGCTTCGGGTTCGGGGTACCGCCCAGATCCGGGAGCGCGATGGCCGGGACGAGATCGTCATCACCGAGATCCCGTACGAGGTCAACAAGACGAGCCTTCTCCAGCTCATCGCGGACCTCGTCAAGAACAAACGCATCGACGGCATCACCGACCTGCGGGACGAATCGGATAAGGATGGGACGAGCGTTGTCCTCGAGCTCCGTCGCGATGCCCCCGCCGAGATCGTGCTCAATCGCCTCTACGAGCACACGACCCTCGAGACCTCGTTCGGCGTGATCAACCTCTGCCTCGTGGAGGGTGCGCCTAAGGTCCTGCCGCTCAAGGACCTCCTCGAGCTCCACCTGGCGCATCGGCGCGACATTCTCACGCGGCGCTCCCAATTCGACCTTCGGAAGGCCGAGGAGCGCCTCCACCTCCTCGAGGGGTTCCTGACGGCCATCGACCACATCGAGGAGGTGATCCGTATCATCCGCCGGTCGAAGGACCCACCCTCGGCAGAGGCGTCGCTGATGGGAAAGTTCCTGCTGTCGTCCGACCAGGCGAAGGCGATCCTCGATATGCGCCTCGCCCGGCTCACCGCGCTCGAGCGAGACCAAGTGCTCGCGGAGAAGAAGGAGAAGGAGGAGACCGCGCAACGACTGAGGGTCATCCTCGCTTCGCCGGTGGAGCTCGACCGATTGGTCGCCGACGAGCTCGCGGACCTCAAGCATCGCTTCGGAGATGCCCGACGGACCCAGATCGTTCCCGCCTTCACCGAGCGAACGCTCGAGGACCTAATCCCGGATACCGATGTGGTTGTCCTCGTGACGCGGGACGGGTACATCAAGCGACTCCCCCTCGACCAGTACCGGCGCCAACGCCGCGGGGGAAAGGGCCTTGTCCAGATGGAGACGAAGGAGGAGGACTACGTCACCCGTACGTTCGTGACCCGCACGCACGACAACGTGCTCTTCTTCACAACCTTAGGACGCGTCTACGTGCTGAAGGCCTACGAGCTTCCCGAGGGGAGCCGCCATTCGAAGGGGAAGGCGGTCATCAACCTGCTCCCCAAACTGAAGGACGGCGAGAAGGTCCAGACGCTCCTCCCGGCCCGGGACCTCGTGAGCGACGGCTTCCTCTTCTTCGCGACGCGTCACGGCACGGTCAAGCGAACCGGGCTCGACCAGTTCCAGAACATCCGGACGAGCGGCATCCAAGCGGTCCTGCTCGAGGACGGGGACGAGCTCGTCGACGTGACGCTCATTCGTGACCCCGCCGTCGAGATCCTGCTCGCGACGCAGTCCGGTCAACTGGTGCGCTTCCCGTTGACCGAGGTCCGCGCGATGGGGCGCGCAACGTACGGTGTGATCGGGGTGCGCTTGAGCTCCGAAAAGGATGACCGCGTAGTGTCGATGGCCACCGTGGACCCTCACTTTCCGAACCTGCTCACGCTCACGTCGACGGGCTTCGGGAAACGCAGCCCGACTTCGGAGTACCGACGAACCCGCCGGGGGGCCAAGGGCGTTCGTACGATCCGGACCGGCGGACGCAATGGGTCCGTCGTCGCGGTTCTGCCCGTAACCGATGATTCCGAAGTATTGGTCACGACGCAACACGGCATGACGATCCGTCTCGCGGTCGCCGGCATTCGGGCCCAGGGGCGTAACACCCTCGGCGTCCGCGTCATCCGGATCGAGGAGGACGACCGTGTCCGCGACGCGGTCGTGCTTCCCGGGTCGCTCGAGAACGGAACCGCGGTTATGGACCTTCCCCCGTCCCCTCCGTCCCCGCCGACCGAGGAACCAACGCCCGACGCAGGCGACGAACCGGAGGAGGACGAGACCGAAGGGGTGCCAGACGCCGAGGAGGAAGAGTCCGAGGGCGAGGAGACGTCGGTCGATGCGCCGCCGGAAGAACCGTAAGACCGTGCTCCGGTGCCCTCAGTGCGGCTCGGTCAACCTCATCCTGGATGCCGGGCTCATCACGGGACAGCGTTACCACTGCCTCGACTGCAACTACGTGGGCTCGCTCGTTCTCGAAGAGGATGTTCCCGCGTCCGTCGTGCGACCGGGCTGACGCGATCGGCCCCTCAGCGTCCGGGGGGCCGGTGACGAGGAAAGGGCTTCCACGACGCGGAGCGCCTTCACGGTCGACGCGACCTCGTGGGCCCGAACGAGTTCGATGCCTTGAAGGGCAGCCACCACCGCCGCGGCCAGGCTGGCCTCCTCCCGTTCCTCGACCGGAGCTTCCCCGAGGACGCGGCCCAGGAACGATTTTCGGGAGGCGCCTACCACCACCGGGAATCCCAAGGACCGGAACTCACCCACGTGGCGGAGGAGTTCGAGGCTCTGCGCGGCATCCTTCGCGAACCCGAGGCCGGGGTCGATCAGGATCTGGTCGGGAGCGACCCCGGACCCGAGGGCCCGGTCCACGCGGTCCCCCAGTTCGTCGAAGACCTCCTGCCGCAGGTCGGAGTAGACCCGACGCGATGCCATCGTTACCGGCGTCCCGCGCATGTGCATCACGACCACCGGCGCGCCCGTGCGCGCGATCACCCTACGCATCTCGGCGGACACGAGACCCGAGACGTCGTTCACCATGTCGGCGCCCCCCGCCAGCGCCTGACGCGCGACGCTCGCATGGCGCGTATCGATGGACAGCGGGACCTTCAATCGCTCGTTCAGGGCCGTCAGGACAGGCGCGAGGCGACGCCATTCCTCGCGCGGCGGGATCGCCGTCGCACCGGGTCGAGTGGATTCGGCGCCTACGTCGATCACGGACGCGCCCTCCGACTCAAGCCGCAGGGCCCGCGTGACGGCGCTCGCCGGCTCTGCGAAGCGGCCGCCATCGCTGAACGAATCGGGGGTGACGTTGACCACCCCCATGACGCGTGGGCGGTCTCCGATCGTAAAGGCTCGGTGAAGGGCGGGAAGCTTCCGGGACCGACGTTGGGTGACGTTACGGATCGCCGAATCGATCGCTTCCGCGATCCCATGGAGTTGGAACGGCTGCCGGCGAAGCTTCGGACCCGCGCGTCGATACTGGCTCATGGTGCCGAGGGTCACGACCGAGCTCGAGTCCACGGTGAGCGACGCGACGCCGCGGGCGTGCGCGGAGTCACCCCCCACCGCGATCATCTCCTGTTTCAAGAGCGGGGCCGCCTTGAGCGGCACGCGGTCGACCCGGACGAGGAAGACCCGGGCTTTCTGGGTCATGATGGCCACGCCTTCAGGGTCGGAGTCGGTCCGCTCGAGTTCACGAGCCACGTCGGCGAACGAGAGGGCATCCAGCACGCGCGCCCGGATTCGATAGGGCCGTGGTGGGGTGCCGGCGCGACGGGAGACCATGCGAGGGAGTTCGTGAGCCGCGCCGCCGATTTAAACGGGGAGGAGGGGAAGGGCTCATTCGAGCCACGGGCGTGATGGGGCATGGGTTCCCGGCCCGAGCGGCCTAGGTCGATCATCCTCGCTCTCGAAGGTCCCTCGGGGGCGGGAAAGACGACGCTGAGCCGAAGGCTAGCGGCCGAGATGGATGCACTGCTGGTCGAGGAAGCCTACGACCGGTTGAAACCGGTCCCCTCTCTGGCGTTCGCCGGCTCTCGAGACCTGCTACGGCTGGAACGAAGGCTGTTGCAGGAGGAATCCCGCCGGTTCGTGGAGGCAACCCGAGAGGCCTCAGAAGGCCACGCCGTCGTAATGGATACGGGGCCGATGGGCCCGCTCGAGTACGTGGCGGGTCTCGTCGTCGCCGGCTGGCCCGTGAAGGGAGTGCTCGCGTCGCTCGTCCGGGACGCCCGCCGGTGGGTCCGCGAGGGAAAGCTCGGCCTGGCCGACCTCGAGGTCTACGTGGACGTTCCCCCTGCGATCGCGTTCCGACGATCGCAACGACGCGCTCCGCGCGTGGAAATGGAATTCGTGGAACGACACTTCGCCGTGGACCGGGTCCTTCGCCCTCTGTGGCGAGGACCCTGGCGCGAGAGCCTGGGTTCTCGACTCGTCTGGGTGCCCGGGTTGGGGTCGGTGACCGAGGTGACGAGGCGGGTCCTCCGCTCGGTCGATCCTTCGCCCCAGGCCCCTCGATCGGACGATTCCTTGAGCACGAACTTCCTCCGTACTCTTCTATCGGTTCGTCCTCCGGGCGCTTCCGGTAACCGTTAAGTGCGACCCCCCGTGTCGCGCCCATTCGCCGATGAAGCCGCTCGAGGTCCTTCAGCAAAGTCTCCACAAGCGGGTGCTCGTGGAAATGAAGGGCGGACGCTCCTACCGTGGGGTGCTCGACGGATACGACCAGCACCTCAACCTGGTGCTTTCCGCGGCCGAAGAGGTCGTCAAGGACGAGACCCTTGCGCGTCCTGGCATCACGTTGCTCCGCGGCGACAGCATCGTCTATATCTCGCCCTAGGAGGATCGGGCGGCATATGGGGAAAGGAACACCCGCCCGGCGCGGGGGAAAACCCGTCCACATCCGCTGCCGACGGTGCGGACGACATTCCTATCACCGCCAGCACGATTCGTGCTCGTCCTGCGGTTTCGGTGTTAGCGCCCGACGTCGTGGGTACGACTGGGCGAAGCTTCGCTAGGCGCCGCTCCCCCCTTGGGCGAGGGGTCGGGGGGAGGAGACCCACCGGCTCCCGGCCAAACTGAACCGTAACGGTCGCTCAGCCGCCTCTCGGATCCCCACGCGAGGCCCGGCGATGACACGTGCCCCGTGCGGTGCTCCGGGAACGATCCGAACTTCCGAGCTCGCGAGGTCGAACCCGTCGTGCTCCCGACGGATGTCGAGGGCCCTCGCGAGACGTCCCGGACCGGACGGGTTCTCCTCCATCGGCACCACCGGCTCTGCGCCCCGGAGAAGGACCGCTTGCCCGGGAAGCGTTACGGCGTTCGCGCAGTACACCTGATGGATGCGAAAGACGTAGAGCGTCCCCGGGCCCAAGAACATCGACCGGTTGCGCTGGGTCGGGCCTCGGAACGCATGGCTCGCCGGGTCGTCGTCGACGTACGCTTCAACCTCAACGAGGCGGACGACACGGAACCCGGATCCCGTCCGATGGATGACGTAGCCGCCGAGGAGCTCCCGAGCGACCGTGACGGTGGCTCTCCCGTAGAACGCGTGCGGCCACGGACGGGCAAAAGCCATGGCCCAAAGGCGAGCGTCGTTGCGGGGGTGGACGTCGGGGGGAATGCGATCGGCCACAGTAGGAACGAGCTCGGGTGGGTTACAGCAGTTTCCCCCGGTCCACGAGCGGCAGGCCGTCGACCGCCACCGTGGCTTCGCCCATCACAATATAGCTCAAGAAGTCGCAACGGTTCGAGCCACCGTACGTCGTGTTCCCCCCGACGCCTAAGGTGACCGCCCCCGCCTCCTGGTCCTCGACGCGAGCGAGACCCGGGGACTGCGCCGGGTTAAGGCCGATCGAAAAGTACGAGACGATATCCTTTCCACGACCCGCCTTGTGATACTCGGAATCGAAGGTCGTCTGCCCGTCGGTGTACCAGTAGCTTCCGAGATGACCCGCATGCATCTCCCATTGCCCCCCTTCGAGACGTCCGGGGTTGGGAAAGCTCGGCCGGTTCGCGATCGCCATCCCTTCGGCGCTCCGTTCGTCGATCGCCACCGCGACGGACCCGGGGGGAGCCCACGTGATGTTCCGGTGCGCTTTGAGGTCGTCCGGGCCGACCACGCCGTCGTCGGCCACGGGCGCCCGGCCCCGCAGTCGCACCTGAAAGTCTGTCCCGTTGGGAGCCGTGACACGGAGCGTCTTTCCCGTCTTCAGCAAGCGCGTCGCACGCTGAGCATCCTTGCCGATCTGCGCCATGTCGGCGTTGACGGAGGCCTCGACCAGCTGGGTCCGCCATGTGCTGAGCGAGATCCCGTAGCGCTCGGCGGCCGACTCGGAGGCGTACCCCAGGACCGAGCGGATCCCCCTCAGGCGGGCACGGTCGGCGCGTCGGAACCACTCGGGCTCGGACGCCTCCAATGCCTGCCGCTGAGCCGGCGAGAGGCTATCGAACCGCGAGCGATCGGCCGGTCCTGGAAAGAAAACGTACGCGTGCGATTTCGAAAGAGCCGCCCATTCGTGCGTGCCGACCCGACCCCAGGTTCCGACCGAAGGGGCGGCCTGTACGCTGCGGAAGAACGCGGCTTCCTCCTCGAGCAGGAGCATCGGATGAGCTCCTAGGCGACGCGCTTCGACGACGCAGGCTGCAGCGAAGGAAAGAGTGTGCGTCCACGTTTCGATGATGACGTTCTCGCCCCGTTTGAGCCTCAGTTGATCGCGGAGCATCACGTGGGCGAGCTGCGCGGCGAGGGCGTCCTCCGTCGGCACCTACCTCCCTACGCCCCGCAATGCCTTAAACCCCCGAGAACGAACGCTCCGCCTGAACGAAGTCGGCCGCGGTCGTGTCGGCCATCGCCCATCGGCGAGCCACGTCCTGGACGTACCCACCGGCGTCACCCCTCGGTGGAAGGAGGGGCGGGCGCGGAGCGGTGACATACGCGTCATGTCGAGGCACGTTCCCGTCGACGAAACTCGCGACGATCGCGGGTATGCGCCGGCCCCGGGAGAAATCCCTGAGGTCGCGCCGCAACCGGTGAGATCCGGGACCCGAGGGCCACACCCGCAGGAGTGCGCGAAGCTTCTCCGGGCGGTGCGACCGACGGTGCGGCCCGTTACCTAGCACGCCGTTGAAATAGAGCCAGGGACGACCCAGCTGGATCGCCTCCAAAAGGCTCCGACTCCCGGTCACGACCCAAACGTCCGCCGTCCGGATCCGCCGCCGCCAGCGGGCAGCGCGTTCGGGCGGAACCACTTGCCATCCCGCCGGAAGGTCCTTTCGAAAGGTTTCGGCGTGGGGAGAGCGAACGATCATACGGGGAAGTGCACGCGAACGAGCGAACCCGGCGGCGATGGCCGGTACGATCGCTGACGAGCTTGACGGGCTCGCATACCAAAGCCACCTCGAAGCGGTGGATGGCTCGTGGGGGCGCTGAATGGGTCGAGCCCTTCGCAGCCCGACGGGCCAAAGGGGTCCCGTCTGAACGGCCTCGGGATATTCTCGCTGGAAGGCCGCGGCATACTGGAAGGAGGCAAAGAGGTGGATGACGTTGGTACGGTCGAGCGCGCGAAACTTGCGGAATGCCTCGTGATACTCCCTCACCTCCGAGGCAAAACGCTGGGAGCGTTGAAAGGCTCGGATCTCCCGGGCCGCACGACCGCCTTCGCGGTACCTCTCGAGGTTCTCTTCGCGACTCGTGAGGGTCCGGGCAAATTCCTCGAGGCTCACATGGATCGTCCGGTCGGACCCGTACTGCCCTTCGATATCGCTCGTTTCCTCGCTCCAAGGGCCAGGCCTACCGAGGGGCCCTTCTCGCCGGGGAGCGCAGGAGACGCCCCAGGCGGGGCTGATCGTAAGCGCTCGGTCGGCTCGCGACTTCAGCTGATCGGTTCGATGGTGCCGGGGCCAGTTCCACGGACCATCGACCATCGGAGGAAGGGGATGGCTGGGACGTCGGTAAAGTGTGATGTCGCTTCCCATCCGCGAAAGATAGTGTCCGGCACAGAGGACCTCGTCGATGTCGCCGAGGCCGCCCCCGACAACCGCGGGAAAGAGGTAGACGTCAACCGGAGCGGAGTGGAGGGACACGGTCTCAGCGCCCGACGGGCCGATAGAGCGTCACGAGCCAGTAGAGCTCACGAAATCCGACGCTCGTGAGCGCGTCTCGCGCTCTTCCGTGGGATTCCGGCGACTCGGTGTTGATCCGTCGGGCCCCGTGCAGAACGGTCCATGCCACAGCGGTTTCCACGAGCGCACGCGAATCCTCCGGGTTCACGCAGGGACCGAAGAGGGGGCTCGTCACATGCGCCGAGTCCATGATGCGGCTCGATGTCGCGCGGATGAACCCGACCGGCCCACTGCCGGGATCGATGACCCATGCCGCGCTTACCGAGTCGAGCGCCTGAGAGACCAACGGGACGCCGCGGTACTGCCGTGGAGACGGTGGGAGGACCTCACGTGCCTGGGGCGACATGCCTTCCCGAGCGAGCTCGACCAGCGTGGGAGCGTCGGAGGGAGTGAACGCGCGCAGCGCGGAGGTCGAGGTACCCTTCCAGGGCACCGATACTTCGGGCGTTTCGCGGAGGTAGACAACCTGGCGGTGGAGAGGGAGATATCCCAATTTCTCGTAGAGGCGACGCGCCGGTGTGTTCGACTCCATGACGTCGAGCGAGGAGTACGGCCGGTGAGCGGAGCGCGTCCCTTCCAGGCAGGCGTCCATCAGTTCCTCGGCGATCCCCTGGCGACGGTAGCGGGTATCGACCTGGACGAGGGAGATGAAACCCGCGCGATCCGGAAAGCTGAGGAGCGCCGTTCCGACGAGATGTCCGTCGCGCTCCTCGACAAAGAACCGGACGATCGGCCGCCGAACCAGCCGAGCCATCCGCAGGAGGAATCGAGAGGACGCAGAGAAGGAACGGCGAAGCACCCGGCCCATTCCCGCGAGATCGGTACCGAGATACTTTTCCTCAGGGAAGTTCTCGGGATAGATCGCGAGAAAGGCCTCGACGTCCCGCGCGCGAAACTCTCGGATCATTGGGAGGTCGTGCCTTCCGTGCGTTCGATGAGTGCGTTGTCAAAAAGGCTCCTCAGCGTGGGCGCCGGGGTTTGTGGATCATCCTCGGTGAACGGCAGGCGCGCACGTCGTTCCAGCTCCTTCACGGGAACACGCTCGCGTGCTTCGCGAAGCCGTCGGGCGATGGGAAGGTCCGGATCGCGCTGGCGTAACCGGCCCAGGGCCTGAACGAGCGTATCGAACACGCGACCATCGGCATCGCTCATGATGCGGACCGCTCCCTCTCCTTGGGCCAGCGTGGGGGTGTTCCTTGAGGAAGGGAGGACCTCCTTCAGCATGCGGAGCATACGTGGCGCGGAGGTCGTCTCCCCGAGCTGACCCAACGACCAGACCGCAGCGAGTCTAACCTCGGTGTCGGGGTCCTCGAGCGCGGCTCGTAGCTCGGTCGCCGCGTCTTTCGCTCCGAGACGCCCTAAGGCATAGATCGCGCCACGCCGCGGCCATGGGTGCGCGTCCTCGAGAAGGTGGACCAGCCGAGGGACGTCACTCGCGCTACCGAGTACGCCGAGACATTCCGCCGCCGTACCCCGGACGGACCATGCCGTGTCGGTCAATCGCTCACGGGCGACCGGAGCGCCGTCCGTGGCACGCAGGGTCGCCAGCGCGTGGAGCGCGCAGACACGCACCGAGCTGTTCCCGTCGCCCGCGGAGCGGAGGACCTCCGGCACGGCGAGCTTGTCGCCGATGCGGCCGAGCGCGACCAGAAGGGCGGGGCGGACCCAGACCTCGTCGGTGGGTAGCATGGCGAGGAGTCGAGGTACGCTCTCGCGATCCCGAAACTGGCCGAGGACGATGGTGGCGGCGATGCGAACGCGTCGTGCGGGATCGCTCAACGCTGCCCGAACGAGCGGAAGAACGGATGCGTCGCCGTAATGCCCCAGGGCGAGGATCGCCTCGCGACGGACCCGGTCGGCGGGGTCGCGGAGTCGCTCCAAGATCTGGGGGAACGCTTCGGGTACCTTGAGACGGCCCAACGCAACGACCGCACTCCATCGGATCTCGTCGTCCCCGTCGCCGAGCAGGGGCACGAGGTGCCGTGCGGCCGAGGGGTCCCCGATCTCCCACAGCGCCCAGATGCTCTGACGCCGTACGCCATCGTCGGGGTCCGTGAGCGAGCGGCACAATGCCGGGACGCTCTTCGGGTCGCGCACGAGGCCCAATGACTGAGCGCTCGCGGAGCGCACGGTCGCCTCGTCGTCGAGAAGCGATCGTTCCAGCACGTCGACCGCCCCGGTCCAACGGATCGCCCCGAGCGTGAACGCCGCTGCTCGCCGGACCCTCGCGTCGGGGTCACCTAGGTCGCGGATCAGCGCCTCGGCGTCCTCGGTGTACCCCCGGTCCGCGATGACCCGAAGCTCCCCGAGACGCTTCTCGGGCCTGGACTTCCCTCGGGCACGGCCCGCGCCGGCCGGTGCCTGCTTCTTCCGGGCCGACATGGTTCGATGAGAGCGCCGACCCACTAAGCGGTTCCTTGGGGTCGCCGGACGTCGAGTCGGCCCTGACGGAGATGTTCCACCGAGCGGTAGCGCTCGCGCGCCGGCGGCGGAGCGACGCCCCATCGCGCCAGAAGTCCCGCTCGCTCTACGCCGAGAGGGGCGAGCAGGGTCTCCGCGGACCGGGCCAGGAGCTCGAGGTAGGCATCGACATCATACTCGTCGTCGTCGAGAAGTTCCGCGGCCGTCACACGATGCGCCCACGACCGCGAGCGACGGTCTCGGATCACGTAGCGCACCGTTTCTCCGGCGGCCCGGTCCCCTCCGTTGGCCGACAACTGCCGGATGGCAGCGAGAGTGTCGGTGAACGTGACGAAGTCGGCGGGCGGTTTCATCAGCCGGTGCGCGATCAGCAGTTCTTCCGCCGGCCATCGCCGTTCGCGCAACCCCTGAGCGAACAGGTCCGCGCGAGCGAGAAGACGCGGCACGAGCGCGCGTACTTCGTCCGCGTTCGTCGCTCGACCCATCGCCTCGAGCACTTCTTCCTCGAATCGCCGCAGCACCTGGGGGGTATCG